>NZ_VIKY01000249.1:0-19302 GCF_009711925.1 Dolichospermum sp. UHCC 0352
TTGTCGCATGGGAAAAGCCAGCACAAGCTATCACATTTAATTGGGACGCATCGGGTTTAAATGTAAGCGGAAGTGGTCAAATTGAACTTGGAGATACAGCTGATCAGAATGGTTTCTACACAATTACTAACATATGGGGTATTATCAACTTCAATGATGGTTCTGCTGGACAAATTATAGGATTAACAGACCCAGTCCCAAAGATAAAACTCAATCCACCAGTCTTCCCTCCTATTAACTTTCAATACCAAAAAACACCAGTAGGCGATTTCCCAGATCCAAATAAATATGAAAATTACGCTTTTAATGAGCCCTTCACTGTAACCCCCGTACCATTCGACATCAGTCCAGGTGCTATATTACCCACCATCCCCATCTTAGCTTTAATGTACCTATGGAAACAATCGAGGAATAGAATGGCGTTAAAAACCATTAATAATCCTGATGTAACAGTTTCGACATATAGACAAGTAGGTTAACACAATAAAACCAAACTCTGTCAAGAAAAGTAGGCGTTGCTGAAACCAGGTATGAATTTAGGTGTAGAGACGAGAATCCCTACATGAGGAACGTCTCTACAAGGGTTTTGAAATCATCAAAAATCATTTTCATACCTCAAATCAGCAACGCCGAAAAGTAAAATGGTTGAAAACTTCTTCACCCTTGCAAGAGTGCTATAACGACAATTTTTAACACCAACCTACTTATTGTTATCAACCATTTTAATTTGTCGGTTGGGTTGAGGTACGAAACCCAACACAGTCCATAAGTATATTACATTTAATGTTGAGGTACGAAAACCAACACAGTCCATAAGTATATTACATTTAATATTGGGGTTTCACTTCGTTCTACCCAACCTGCGAGACTGCTGTTCTCTATTCTCTCGCCAAAGGTACAAGATATAGGTAAGATAAATTAGTTGCTATTTACCAAACCCCTGGGAGTTAGTTCTATGTTGAGTTTAAAAATCGCTGTTTATATTGTGGTCGGCTTCTTTGTCAGCCTTTTCATATTCGGGTTTTTGTCCAATGACCCAGCCCGCAACCCTGGCCGTCGGGACGCAGAATAAATATCCAACAAATCACCCCTAGTGGCTGGAAGGTAGAAAGAGGCTAATATGTAATTCAACCTTCCGGCTATTTTTTGCTTTTTGGTCAGCTTGAAAATATGTTTCATCCAGTATTGTCGCCTCAGCTACCTCCAAGTCTTGAATCTTTAAAACCTGTTGATCATCTCGCTTCTGCTACTGTTGTCAAGATTAAAACTGATAGACGAAAACTGATAATTGTCGGTAAAAATCAGGATAATAAGTATCAATTAAATATCAGCCTAGTCAAGAAAGATGTTGTTACGAAAGCTTCTTCATCTTCACCAGAAAACTTAGCGCCCCAGTCTTTACCCACCTATCCTCAAGTCAACGGTGAAGTTAGTCATAAAAAT
Organism: Dolichospermum sp. UHCC 0352; assembly: GCF_009711925.1. NCBI lineage: Bacteria > Bacillati > Cyanobacteriota > Cyanophyceae > Nostocales > Aphanizomenonaceae > Dolichospermum > Dolichospermum sp. UHCC 0352. The sequence goes on from NZ_VIKY01000249.1 coordinate 1,444, forward strand.
CAATTATTTCTTGATAAATCGGTAGTTTTAGCAGCCACACCAATTCCCCCAACTGAGTCCGGTAATGTGAATTTACAGGAATCTGGAGGAAAATTTGATCTGTCTGTTGGTGACAAGAAACCTGCGGCTGCACCAGTCCAAAATCTGATTGAATTCAAGCTGAGAAATCCCGAAAATCGAGAGTCAACACCGACTACTGTGGAATTTCCGCCGTCACCCCAACTCCCACAAGTAGAGAAGATTCCCGCGGGGAAAGGCAGAGTTGTGGAGGTAATTGCCGATCGCCAGGAGTATGATGAGCAAAGGCGAATTGTCACGGCTGATGGTAATGTCGTGGTCAGATTTGATGGAGCAGTGATTGATGCCGATAGTTTGCACATCAATTTGGATAATTTGATTGCGGTGGGGGAAGGTAATGTAGCTTTGACTAGAGGTAATCAGGTACTGCAAGGAAAACGTTTTACTTATAATTTTATTCAAGATAATGGGGAGTTGGAAAACGGTAAAGGTGAACTTTATATCCCCACCACAGGTACAGATTTTGCTTTTTCACCGTCGCTTCCTACAGATATTACAGCGGGTGGTGTACCTAGCCAGCCTTTAAGTAATCGGATTCGCGCTAATCAACCTATAGCGGGTGTAAATAGTCCTGGAGGAATACAATTTAATGCTAGTGGTCAGTCAGATGTGCGAAATGTACCTGCACAAGAATCTGGAGGTGTTGTCAAGCGGTTACGTTTTGAAGCCCAACGGATTGAATTTTATCCGCGAGGTTTTCAAGCGCAAGATGTCAGAATTACGAATGATCCTTTTTCACCACCGGAACTAGAAGTTAGGGCGGAACAGGTGACGGTGACGCGAGAAGCACCTTTAATAGACCGGATTGTTACCCAGCGTCAACAGTTGGTTTTTGATCAAAAAGTTGTTATCCCTATTCCTGTGAATCGTCGAACTATAGATCGACGACCACGCCAAGTAAATCCTACTATTGTCTCTCCTGGTTTTGATAATGGTAAACGGGGTGGTGTGTATGTAGAACGCAGTTTTGAACCGATTAATACTGATCAAAAACGCTGGACTATTATCCCCCAGTTCTATGTGCAAAGGGCGTTTAAAGATAGTGGGAATGTGGCCAGTTTATTTGGTGTCAAGAGCAAGCTGAATGCTGTTTTTGGTCCCAAAACTATTCTGGAAGGTACGGGAGAGTTAACTAGTTTTGATTTCGATCAGGTGGAAAATAGTTTACGCGGGAGTTTGCGGTTACGCCAAATATTGGGTAATGTCAATCCTTATACATTGAGTTTAGAATCTAGTTACCGCGATCGCTTGTATAATGGTAGTCTTGGCTATCAAACTGTACAAAGTAGTATCGGTGGAATTATCTCTTCTCCCGTTATTCCTTTAGGCAAAAGCGGCATCAATCTTAGCTATCAAGGTGGCGCTCAATATATAGATGCAAACACGGATCGTCAAGATTTACTCTCCCCAGTGCGGAAAAATGATCGGATTTCGCTGAGTCGTTTACAAGGAAGTGTGGCTTTGAGTGGTGGTATCAATTTGTGGCAAGGGAAACCATTGGCAGCTACAGCGACTGAGGGACTAAAATATACATCTAATCCTGTTGTACCGTATTTGCAAGCGATCGCAGGTATCACGGGAACTACTAGCTATTATGGTAGCAGCGATAACCAAAGCACTTTAACTGGGACTATGGGTTTAGTGGGACAGATTGGGAATTTTTCTCGCCCTTACTTAGATTATACCGCCTTTAATCTCACCTATTCCCAGGGAACTAACAGCGGTTTATCACCTTTTCTCTTTGACCGTTTAGTTGATAATAAAGTCCTGAATGCGGGTCTTTCTCAGCAACTTTATGGACCGTTCCGGCTAGGTTTGCAAACATCCATTAACCTCGATACAGGTAAAGCTACTAGCACTGATTATATTATGGAATATAGCCGTCGCACCTATGGTATTAGCCTGCGTTACAATCCTGTTCTCCAGTTAGGTGGCTTTAGTATTCGTATTAGTGACTTTAATTGGACAGGTGGTACAGATCCATTTTCTAATGGAGAAGTTAAACCCGTTGTTGGTGGTGTAGTCCGTCAGGATAATTGAAAATCAGGAGTTATGAGTCCATCATTTTTATCTTGACAAACTACTAGATCAACTAGATCCCCGACTTCTCCAAGAAGTCGGGGATCTAAACTCCTATCTAGGTTTTCCTAATGTCGTAATGTAGATAACTGCTTCATCCGTAGGGATACCCAATACTTCATTTACTTGGTCATCAAAAAAGCCAGCGATACCACTCACACCTAAGTTCAGACGAATAGCTGCTAAATTCAGCCTTTGTCCGAAAATACCTGCATCTAGGTGTAAATAACGGTAAACACGATCTCCATATTGAGCGATCGCATTTTTTAAATCAGCAGTATGAAATAATACTGCCCCTGCATCTCTCCCTAATTCCTGTTCCAAACAGAGAAAATATAACTCCCGACGGCAATTTTTAAAGCGAATTTGCCGTAATTCTTGGGCTTTAGGTGCGTAATAATAACAGCCTGGATCTAATCCTTGCACTCCAGAAACAACAACAAATGTTTCTATTAAATTCAAGTCAAAATAATCAGGTTGGGGATCTAAATCTTGGTCAATGTAATTTTGTGGTTGATAAGTAAAATCAAGTAAAGCTTTCAGTTCATCGAAACTCAAATCATCACCAGTATAAGCACGAGTAGAACGGCGTTTATAGATAGTATTTGATAATTCTGATAAATTTTCTCCCCAAAACATTGGTGTAGTTCGAGTCGAAAATTTTTCACAAAAAGGAAAATTATATTTGTCTTCTAAAGACTTTTCTGATGGCACAGTTGGTAAATTTAACTTACCACCAGTACTAGCTGGAATTTGGGTGTTTAAATGAAAATATTTCAGTAGTTCACCATCAGGAATAGATGGATAATTAGTTGTAGTTGTCGAAGGTAAAGCCGTGCGTCCTAATGGTAAATTTTGGCTCACATCTAACAAATCTGCCAAAGCTAAAACAGCAGTTGTTCCTTCTTGTTCATGATCAATATAAAGTAATTCATTAACAGCTTCATCAGCAAAACCGCCAATTAAATGAGAGCGATAATCGGCAATATTACAAGCTAATTGAATATTACTTAAAAGATGCCCAGTGTCGAGAAAAATTCGCCGATAAGCCCTGTTTTCATAACGCCAAGCGGAACGATAAAAGACCGCAGTGGTAATAATAGCTAATTGGGTACTTTCTAAGGAAGGATGCCAAAAACAAGCTGCTTGTAAAGTTTGCCAAACATCACTTTCCCAAAAGTGCATTAAAGAATGAGTTCGACATTGATAATTATAAAGTCCTGGTGGTAATAATGGCGTACCGCGAGAAACTAAATATACCTCAGCCGGATATAACCCTCCCGCACTGGGCGCAGAACGTAAGTATACTGTATTACCCAAAGAAGGCATTTTTGCTGTGAGTCCATAACTGTGAAATAATAGTTGAGAAAGCCGCCACCACCATTTGGTATCTTGTTTATTAGCAACAGTTGCCGCTGTTTCTTGCAGATAGGGTTTGAGGTCTATATCAGAGCCAATTTTGTACTCTTTGAACGGTACTGGTTGTTTATTCCAGTCTAAATTACGACCTTTACCAGCCAGGGTTTCTGGGTGGTACTTAGTCCGGTCGTGATAGTGTTGGGAAATGGATTGTTCTATTTCTGGCATAGTAATTTTAATATCCTTGTAGTCCTACTCTTGATTTTGACATTTATTAGTTCCATTAATTCGTGCTAATCAGTACAATCATCAAAATTAAAAATTAACCCCAAAAAAGTTATTTTTCTGTTAGAATCCCGAATCACCTATCCTGGAGAAGATTGACCAAATGATGCCTGTACGTCAAACTTTATCAACATCTGATATTCAACTTTCTTATTTAGAATGGAGTCAAGGTCAAGAACCATTACTGTTATTACATGGTATGGCTGATCATGCTTTGGTTTGGTCTAGTTTGGGAGATTATTTAGCAGCAGATTATCATATAGTTGCGCCAGATATGCGTGGTCATGGTGAAAGTAGTAAGCCAGAACAAGATTATACCTTTGCCAGTGCAATTTCCGATCTAGAAGCATTAATGGATAAACTAGGATGGTCTGCGGCTCATATTGTCAGTCATTCCTGGACAGGAAAATTAGCCGCTATTTGGGCTAGAGAGAACCCAGCTAGGTTAAAAAGTATCACATTAGTAGATCCCATTTTCATCTGGAAAATGCCTAGTTTCCTAAAAATCACATTTCCCCTGTTGTATCGTGTTTTACCCTTTCTGAAAAGCATGGGACCATTTGCAAGTTACGAGGAAGCTGAACAAAAAATTAAACAACTCAGTCAATATCAAAATTGGAGTTCTTTGCAACAGCAAGTTTTTCAAGCCGCAATTGAAGAAAAACCCAACGGTACTTGGGGTAGCAAATTTACCATAGCAGCCCGTGATGGCATTTTCGACGCAGTCATGGAAATACCAGGTTTTATTCACCCAGTTGACACACCTGCCCTCTTTATACAACCAGAAAAAGGTGTAAACCGCCAAAATTGGCAAATTCAACCTTACAAAACCAACCTTAAAAACTTAAATTTGTGTCAAGTTCCCGGAAATCATTGGCCATTTCTAACCAACCCCACAGAATTTAATCAAACAGTTGCCACTTTTTTAGCAGCACAAACATGAGATAATTTCTAACTTTCACCAATCACCAATTACCAATTACCAATCACCAATCACCAATTACCAATCACCAATCACCAATCACCAATTACCAATCACCAATTACCAATCACCAATCACCAATCACCAAATTATGAGCCTTTGCATTAATCCAGTTTGTTCTCAACCTAATCATCCAGATAATGACGAAAACCGTTTTTGTCAAAGTTGTGGTTCTCAATTGGAATTGATAGGACGTTATCGAGTATTACGTTTATTAAGTGATAAAACTGGATTTGGCAAAATTTACGAAGCCTATCAACAAGACACCCCAAAAATCCTCAAAGTTCTCAAAGAAGAATTAACAAATGATAGTAAAGCCTTAGCACTATTTCAACAAGAAGCCAAGGTTTTACAACAACTAAATCATCCTGGTATTCCGCGAACAGAAGGTTATTTTCCCTATCAAACTAGAAATAATCTCATATTGCATTGTCTGGTGATGGAAAAAATTGCAGGACCTAATTTAGAACAATGGTTAAAGCAACAACAAAACCGCCCCATTTCTGAAGCTCAAGCCATAGTCTGGTTAAAACAATTATTAGAAATATTAGATTTAGTTCATAACCAACAATATTTACATAGAGATATTAAACCATCAAATATCATGATTCGTCCAGATGGACAATTAGTATTAATTGACTTTGGTACAGCCAGAGAAATTACCAGAACCTATTTAGCAAATGGTGGAGGAATGACAGCAATTTCATCATCAGGTTATAGTCCTCAAGAACAAATGCGAGGACAAGCCATACCTTCATCAGATTTCTTTGCTTTAGGACGGACATTTGTATTTTTATTAACGGGATTTCCCCCCGAACAATTATATGATCCTCATTTAGATATCTTACAATGGCGACAGCATGGGAATCATGTTTCTCCATTATTATTAGACTTCATTGATTGGTTAATATCAACAGAAGTCACTAAACGTCCTAGCAATGCTGAAGAGATTTCTAGAAGATTAGCAGCAATTGAACATCAACTTACAGAAAATACATCCGCAACTGTGAATATTGGCGGGTTAGGAAAAACAGAAATAATTAATAAACCAACTACTAATAATACCGTTATTCCTCCACAAAGACAACCCGAAAAATTACCATTATTATCCTGGTTTGCAGCTTTAATAGTTTCCTTATTACTACTTTGGTGGGTATCATTAGCATTTAGAAATACTAAATTTGCGGCTTTACCTCCTGACTATGGACAAGCACCAGTTAAACAAGGCAAAGTTGATTATTTTCCCTATGAAGAAGGGAAAGATAGTCAAGGGAGAGTTGCAGAATTTAATATTGCGGTTTTATCAGTAGAATATAAATGGCAATTAGGCAGCACTTACCAAATTAAATATAATGATCAAACTATTACCCTTGATTCCTTAAAATCTAATTTAGAACAAGAAGGAATTCAGAAAATTATGGAAAATCCCAGCGAGATTATTTCTGTGGGAACAGCTTCTTGTGAAGGTAATATTACCGCCGAACAAAGTCGCGCTTTAGAACGTTCTCAACAAATTCAATTATTAGGAAAAAAGATATTTAGTAGTACACCCAGTGTTAAAGGTTATCGGTTATTAAATTTGGGACAATTTCAGAGAAAAGATTGTCAAGCCAACCAAGACTCAACAGCCTATCAACGCAGTATTATTATCATTGGGGTGAAAAAACAAGCCCAAGGGGTAATATTAGATGAAGCTTTAAGAGATAGATTAGAGAAAAAACCATTTGCTGATTTTAAATTAGAGGATTATTCTCTGGGTTCACCAGATAAATTTAAAACCATACCCAGTAATTTATAGTAGTTCCCGGTGTTATGAGGTACATATCTAGCGGGCAAGATGCCCGCACTACAAGAGTTTCATGATTCAACTTTGTACCTCATAAGAGCGGAAACCGCTGTAAAGCCTCTCCCCTACGAGGGGAGAGGTTTGGAGAGGGGGTCTGTTTACACATTAAAAACTTTTAAAACATCCTTTAACAGCAAATACTTTTGATCAATTACGTGAACTTATCCAAAATATTTATGCTGCTGAAATACATTAAATTATGAATTATTTAAGCCCCCATACCTGAATACTGTTTTAAACCCCTCCGCCATAAAAAACGATTAGCGCCTAAAAATAGGAGAAACCAACCGGCAATTGATAAAAATCCTCTGGTTAAATCTACAGGTAGTCCTACCAAAATACTCGCTGGAAAATTAATCATGTAGGGAAAAGGTGTCCACATAACTATGTTTCTGACGTTTTCTGGAAAAACATCCAAAGGTGCTATCAAACCTGATAAAAATACAAAAAACAACAACCATAGATTTTCTAAAGCTGCGGCTTTTTCTGTCCAAAATGCAAATATAGCAAAGGTATATTGAATTATAAATCTTAAAGCAAAAGCCATAATTGCTGCTAGAATAAATAGCAATAAATTAGTTATACTAGGCAACCAAAAAGCTTGGGGATAGAGAACAAAAAAGAATATTGATAAAAACAATACAAAAGGCATTCGAGCGACTCTTTCACCAAGATGATTCGCAACATGATGCCAAACTGGATCTATAGGTTGTAATAATTTGGGGGAAAGTTTACCTTCTAAAACTTCTTTTTCAAAATCATAAATTACCCAAACAACACTAATTTGTCTAGCCAGAAAAACTGCAAAAAAGTATCGAGCAAAATCAACAGATTTAAAAGCAAATTTACCACTGTCAGCAGCTTGTATCCAAATACCCATCATAATAATTGGTAAAGAACCAGCTAAAACCCAGAATATTAATTCTGACCTATATTCCAGCATCTTCGCATAATTTACTGACAGCAAAGTTAAAGCTTTTTTAACAATTTTTTTCATAGTTATCAATGGTTAAATCCTTTTTGAAAAACTCTACCAATTACTTCTTCTACTGGTGGTTCTGTGACTGTTAAATCTACCACTTCCAAATCGGCTAAAATTTGGGAAACAGTGCGAGTCATGGCTGCTTGTGGCACAATAAATCTAACTGCTCTTCCTTCTAGCATTTGTACATCACCATAGGGCATAAGTTGTTCTAGTGATAATGGTTGAACTAACTCTACATAAATTTCTCGATAAGGGGCAAAACTTGCTAATAACCCATCTAATCTACCATCATACATTAATTTTCCTTCGTGAATTAATAACACCCGTTCACACAAAGCTGTAATATCAGCCATGTAATGACTCGTTAATAATATGGTTGCTTGATATAGCTGATTATATTCTTTTAAAAAGTTACGTACCCCTGCTTGAGCATTAACATCTAATCCTAAAGTTGGTTCATCTAAAAATAAAACTTGGGGACGGTGTAAAAGTGCTGCTAATAGTTCAGCCTTCATTCTTTCACCTAATGATAATTTTCGCACGGGTTGAGTTAATTTACCTGCTAAAGCCAGCATTTCTGTTAATTCCCCAACTCGACGCTGAAATTCTTTGTCAGAAATATTATAAACTGCGGCGTTAATTCTCAGAGAATCTAGGGCTGGTAAATCCCAAATTAATTGCTGTTTTTGTCCCATCACTAAAGTGATTTTTTGTAAAAATGCTTCTTGACGATTAAAGGGAATAAATCCACCAACTTTAACTGTACCTTGAGAGGGATGAATTAATCCTGTGAGCATTTTTAAGGTTGTAGTTTTACCTGCGCCATTGGGTCCCAAAAAACCGACAATTTCCCCAGGCTCAATGCTAAAAGAAACATCCTGAACAGCGTTAATATTGCGATAAGTCCGGCGAAAAAAGTGGCTAATTGTTCCCCCTATCCCTGGATCTTTAATCGCTACTGGATAGGATTTACTCAGGTTTTCTGCAATGATAATTGACATAAAAAATTTATTTCCTTCTGCCTGATAAGGTTGATTTTCTCCCCTCTACTAATGATCGCACAAATGACGAGTAGAAAGCTTGTCCCCAGAAGAATTATTTTCTTCTGAATTTTCTAGTTCCTGATTATTTTGTAAATAATCTTTTACCCAGTTACAAGCATAATCTAATTCATTCGTGGCAAAGATTTGGGGTAAATTCCAGATAATGGCAGTGCGATCGCCACTAACGGATACTAAACTTTTACCATCAGCACTAAAGGTTAAGGAAGAAACCACTCCTCGATGACCAAATAAGGTAATGATTGGCTTACCATCAAGATCCCAAAGGTTGATGGTGTTATCTTCACTAGCAGCAGAGATCATTCTTCCGTCTGGACTAAATTTTATCTTGTTCAGTCCCGCTTTTGAAGTTATCAATGTTTTTAATAACTTGCCATTGGCTTGCCATAAGTTGATAGTATGATCGTCACTTAACGATGCAATTAATTTACCATCAGGACTAAAGGTGACATCAAAAACTTGGCCGTTATGTCCTTTTAAGGTGTGGAGGAGTTGACCCTCTCTATTCCATAGACGGACTGTTTTATCATAACTGCCAGTTGCTAACACTTGACCATCAGGACTAAATTCTACACTAACAATAGGTTCTTTATGTGCTTGGATAGTTTTTTGCCAACGAAAGCTAAAGGGTTTTTTGTAATCTCGTTGCCAAAGCCGTAGAGTTTGATCAAAACTAACAGAAGCGAGAAGTTTACCATCAGGACTCAAGGCAATATTGTCAATGCTCGCAGTATGCCCTGAAAGAGTATCTATGAGAGTGCCATCTATGTTCCAGATTTTGATGGTTTTATCATAACTACCAGTTGCTAAATACTGGCCATCTGGACTAAAGACAACGGAGGTAATACCATTTTGATGTCCTTTTAAACTTTTGAGTAATTTGCCATTATGTTGCCAAATATTGATGACATAATCCCAACCTGTGGTAGCAATGATTTTCCCATTAGGACTGATGGCAGCTTGTGTTAAGTTGAGTTGATGACCTCTTAAAACTGTGAGTAAGGGATTTTGTAATTGCCAAAGTTTAACGCTATTATCTAAACTGCCTGTAGCTAGAATTTTACCATCTGGACTCCAAGCGATCGCCCAAATTGCTTGTTGATGTCCTTCTAAAGTTAGTAAGTCTTTACCGTCTATACTCCATATTTTCACTACTTTATCCCAACTGGCAGCAGCAATAGTTTGACTATCGGCACTAAAGGCGATCGCAATTACTGAATATCGTCCCTCAAAATTACTGATTTTTTTACCATCGAGACTCCAAATTTCTATCTTTTTATTATTACCACCTGTAGCTAACCGCTTACCATCAGGAGAAATGGCTAAACCACGCACAGCATCTTTACCACGATTAAAGTTAACTAATTTTTTCCCGTCTTGACTCCAAAGAATTGCTGTACCATCAAAACTACCTGTTACTAATTTTTTTCCATCGGGAGTAAATAGAACTTTATAAATAGTTAGTTGATGAGCCTTAATTATAGTTAGTTTTTCCGCTGCTAAATTCCACAATCCTAAATTACCATCATTCATGCCAATTGCTAAGAGTTGACCATCAGGACTAAAAGCTATACTTTTAACTTCCCCATTCACAGAAATAGTTTTCAACTTTTGCCCATTCACAGACCAAAGTTTGACAGTTTTATCCAGACTACCGGAAGCAATAACTTTCCCATCAGGACTAAAAGCAACTGTGGAAACTGTAGCATGATGACCTTTAAATGTGCGGAGTAATTTGCCATTTTTCTCCCACAATGACACTTCATCTCGATTGGTAACTGCCATCTTTTGGCTATCAGGACTCCAAGCTAAATCCCAAACTAAACCAAGATTATGACCTGATAAGCGATTCCGTTCTTGCGCTCCATAACTAGCTTGACGGACAACATTATCAGTTAGGTGATCCAGTTCAGGATTATTAATATTTAATTTTTTTAATTTTCTTTTTGCTTTAATAGCATCCCTTACTGCTTCTAATTCTTGATGGGATTTAAAGTTCCCATTAGAAGAGGATATCAGGGCTTTAATTTCACTAATTTTTGCTAATCTTTCACTTTGAAGAGATTGACGATATAACCAGAAAGATATCCCCCCTAAGCTGACAGCAGTTAACAAAGCTGTACTAATTACTCCCAAGATGAGTTTTTGCAACCGAGCATTTTTTTGTTGTTCAAGCAGTTGAATTTCCATATTTTTGGATTTTTCTGCTACTAAAACAAGCTGTTGTTCTCGTCGTTCTAATTCTGCACTTTTAGCTAAAAATTGATTATCTAAATTTGTTAGACTTTTATCCCAAGCCCAAGCTTGAGCATCCGCTAATGCTTGTCCTCTTAGTAAGCGAGATTCATCAGCTTGTTGGGAAGTTACCCACGCATCAAAAGTCTGCGAGTAGGGACGTAAATTAGCTAATTGTTTTTCTACCCAATCTAAGTTAAATACTTCGGCATAAATACGGTTTTTAACAATTAATAATCCTACTTGTTTAACTACTAAACCTGATAGCAATAATTCTACTTGTTCTCGACTATCATCACTTTTTACTTCTACACCTTGCAAAATTTGCTGATAAATTCCTAATAATCTACTTACAAGCTGTTGATTATAAAGTAATCGATCTCGAATAGTTCTTAAATGTTCTGGTTCGTCTTGAGATTCCCAATTTTTAATAATATATTCATTGACAACATTATCTAACCAAAACTCTTCATAACCTTTAGCGAAATCTAGGTAATCACCACTTACTTGAAAATTAGTGATGAGATTACATAACTTTTGGGTTAAAAAAGGCTGCCCTCCTGTCCAATCTAAAATTTGTTTCATGACTGGGTACGGATTAGGTATGACTAACTCTAATCCTCTAATTAAAGAATCCACTTCTGCTATTTTAAATCCTTTTAAATCAATGGCTTGACCAATATTAAAAGGTGTTCTTTTCGCATCTTGAATTAAATCTGATGGAGTCGCAACTCCAAAAATTGCAAATGTCAACCGCTGATATTCTGGATCTATGGCTCTTTGATTATAGCAGTATCTAATTAATGCAAAAAAATCATCTACGGGAAAATCCAAACTGAGGATACTATCAATTTCATCTATAAAAATAATTAGCCTTTCTTCTGGAAATTGGGTTAATAATTCCGCAATAAACTGACTTAATTTATGGACTAAAGAAATATCATCTCCTGTTTGCCACCATGATTTTAAATTGAATTTTCCTAAAAGTTTAAATCCTCTACATAAATCGGCGATTATGCCCTTATACCATTGACTTGCAGTGATATTTTCACTACCAATATTCGTTATATCAATTGATGTACATTTAAATCCTTCTTGTTCTAAATGATGTTTAGTTCTCACTAACAGAGACGATTTACCCATTTGACGACAGTTAAGAACATAACAAAATTCACTCTTTTTTAAAGCGTTATATATTTCTATATCTGTTTGTCTTTCTACGTAACTAGGGGCATTATTTATGAGACTACCACCGACTTGATATGGATAAGTATTCATATTAGTGATATTTATTATTCATCATAGCCAAATTTAAATTTAGAACTCAAAATACTGCGATCGCGCCCTAATTTCTTAGCTTGATACATTGCTTGATCAGCCGCTTCAAAAAATTCTCTTAAAGAAAAATCTCCTGAAGGAATGATACAGGCAATTCCTAAGCTTATGGTTAAGCTAATCATGTTTGTTAATTGATTTTTTTTGGTTAATTCAGGAATTTTAATTCTCAATGATTTTACTGTTTCTCTGATTTCTTCAGCAATGAATATAGCTGCTTCTGCGTCAACTTGTGGCAAAATTAATACAAATTCTTCACCACTATAACGAGCAACTAAATGATCTGGATTTTTAATTACTGAATTAATTGCTTGAGCAATTTTATGTAAACAATTATCACCACTCTGATGTCCATAGGTGTCATTATGAAATTTAAAGTTATCCAAATCTGCTAATATTAAAGATAGAGGTTCTTGGATGTATGTCATTCTTTCCCATTCTATTTCCAAAGTTTCATCAAAACATTTACGATTAGCAACTTGAGTTAGTTTATCAATATTAACTAACAATTGCAATTTTTCATTTTCTTTTTTTAATTTATCCCACGGAATAGCATTACTTTCTATTAGTAAACTTTTTTGAAAAAATAAACGATACAGTTCGCAAAAAGGTTCATAATTATAGCCACTTAATTTAATTAACCCTAAACTATCTAATTTATAAACCAAATTGTCCGACAAAAATATATTGTTACCTGTAGAATTCACAACTTGATTATATGCTTGAGACAATTCTGCATCTTGTAGCAATATATTGAGTAAATTTCTTAAATATCCGCTGTAAATATATTTACCCTTTGTACAATTATCTAATAGTTCTGGTAAAGAAATTTTCTGCTGGTAGAGATCATATAAAGCCTGATGAATTAAATATGGCTGTCCTCCCACCCAATACATTAAGTTTTTCACAGCTTGACTATCACACCAATCCAATTCATACCGTCTAGCTAATTCTGTTACTTGCTCGACTGTAAATTCTGGTAATTTCAATGACAAACCAACATTAAAGGGAGATTGATTGATATTTAAAGGGATATAAACTTCAGTGGAGTGCAATAATACTAACCGAACCTTTTGCCAAATCGGAGTTTGTTTAGCTTGTTCATGCCAATTGCGGAGGAGAAGTAGAAAATCTTGGGCAATTTGTTGATATTGAAAAGCATAATCTACTTCATTCAAAATTAAAACCAATGGACTTTTAATTTGCTCTAATAAATAACTCTCGAAATAAATTGAAGCACTAACTTTACTACCAATTTCCTCATCCCAATAATCATCCAAATCCGATGCAAGTGACAACTGCCGAGCCACATTCATACAAAACCAGCGTAAAAAATTATTCAGGCTCAAAAAAGTTTGGGTATCTACTAGTTTAAAGTCTATAGTAACTACGGAATATTCATGTATTTGAGCTTGGTGAATTAGCTGTAACATTAAAGAACTTTTGCCCATGTGCCGAGGTGCTTTAATCCGAATTAAACTCCCTGGTTTGAGTAATTCTGCGTAAGCATCGCTTTCAATGGGAGGGCGTTCAATATAAAAGCAGGAATTGAATGGTAGTGGATCCCCTGGTAAAGTAATATTTTTCTTCATTCACTTGAGGGCAAAATATTTTGTTTCTGATCAGAAATAATAAAGTTTGATTGCGATCCCCAAAAAAAGAGGCTCAAATCTCTTAATTAACATATACTGTCACCAAATACTATCAAAAGTCTAGTTAAGTAGGTGAACGGAAAAAAACCGTAGACGCGAAGCGGCTTCTCGAAGAGTAATATGTAACGAAAAGTAAAATCGCCCAAACCCTCTTCACTCTTGCCTCTTCACTCTTGCCTCAAGCCTCTTGCCTCAAGCCTCTTGCCTCAAGCCTCTTGCCTCAAGCCATAACGACAATTTTTAACGCCAACCTACTTATAATGAGTGACAGGACTTTGAGCCATCTACCAAGGGTTTTAACTTTTACAATAGGCCAGTAAAGCGGCTATCGGTTTGCAGAATTTTGAGGATCTGCTTAATTTCTTGGGTACGGTCTTTTTTAACTACTAGGGTAACATTGCGATCGCGCACAATTACCACATCTTCTAAACCAATAGTCACAATTACATCATCAGGATTGGAGGCATAAACGATTGCTCCTTGGGTATCTAAGCCCACATGAGTAGCAAGTTCTACATTAGGATTATCGGACTGCTTCAGTAAACGTTCAATAGCATTCCAATCACCCAGATCATCCCAACCAAATGCTACAGGCAAAACATAAGCTAGACTGGTTTTTTCCATCAGCGCGTAATCTATACTTTTCTTAGGTAACTGGGGATAAATATCAGGGCCATGTTGTTCTAAAGGTTTAATAATTTCTGGTGCATGGGTGCGTAATTCTTCTAGAACCACACCGGCTCGAAAAACGAACATACCACTATTCCAGCTAAACCGTCCCGTTGATAAAAAAGTTTCTGCCGTTTCTCGGTCGGGCTTTTCAGTAAATCTGTGAACATGATAGGCTGGCAAGTTATTAAAGCTACCTATTTTTTCACCTTGTTCAATATAACCATAGCCAGTTGAGGGGAAATTAGGTTTAATCCCCAAAGTCACAATTGCTGCTTTCTTAGCTGCCAAATCCATCGCAGCGGCTAAAGTTTCGGCAAATATCTCCTGGTCAGCAATCCAGTGGTCAGCCGGAAAAAAGCCAATAATAGCGTCTTCCCCGTAACGCTTTTTAATTTCTAAACTTGTCCAAGCAACAGCAGCAGCAGTGTCTCGACCCTCTGATTCAATGAGTAAATTTGCAACAGGCAAATCGGGAAGTTGTTCTCTGACCCCTTGAGCAATGGGACTAGACGTAATTACCCACAAGTTTTCCCAACCCCCAGCCAGAGTTAACAATCGATCAGCAGTTGCTTGTAGTAAGCTTCTAGAGCTACCATCAAGGCTTAAAAATTGTTTAGGTCGGTCTAGTCGGCTCAAAGGCCAAAAACGCTCACCTTTACCACCAGCCAGAATCACAGGAAAAAATAAATTATTCATGTTGGCATATACAGATAATTCAGAACAATATACAGCAGAGAACAGACAACAGGGAACACTTCGACAAGCTCAGTGCATCGCAGGCAACAGGGAACTGCTTTGAAAGTCTTTTGGTCTATGGCTTGTCCCCTAAATTTTGTCCCGGATAGCATTAGTCAGCTATTGGCTAACATTCACTGAAGCCTTATTTAGCTAAAATCTGCTTTAAGTCTACATTTATTGACGTTTGGATCATCTTCACTGATGAATTTTGGTGGTCAATTATGTTTCAATTATTACCTATTAAAACTATGAGGACAGCAACACCCAACAAAATCTCAGATTAGCTTTTCACAAAATCTCAAATTTGCGTAGTCAGTTTCATCTCGCAATATTTGTAGCTTGTATTAACATAACTTTAAGGAGTGGTTGAGTGGGGAGAAAATTGTGATTAAACAAGTTCAATGGTCAGAAAATCAGGTAGCACCTCAACAAGTACCAACCTCAGAACCGGAGGTGTTACAGCCACCAGTTCAATGGTCAGAAAATCAGGTAACACCTCAACAAGTACCAACCTCAGAACCGGAGGTGAAACCAAAACAATCAATTAACTCTTCTCGTCACGTCGTTGAATCCGTGGGAGCTATTCCCAACGAACTCTATGACCGCTTAGGTTTATCCGTCCCCCGCTGGTTACTGTGGGTATTAACCATTGTTTTAGGGGTAATTTTATCTGGATTACTAGCATCAAGTTTGGCACTATGGACTCCTCTATGGAGTAATCTCGACCAAGCGAAAGATGATGAATTCGGTGCGAATAAACAAGACCAAATCAAAGTACCGGGAGATTTATGGACTAAGCTTTCTCAGTACAAACTATCAAAACCCATGAACATTTTAATTATGGGTATTGAACCGGTTCCAGGGACTGTAGATGGTTCACCGGAAAGTTTTGCTGGTAAAAGCGATACCATGATGTTGGTGCGGCTAAATCCCAGTGATAAATCCATTCGCTTGCTGTCAATTCCCAGAGGGACAATGATAGCGATTCCCGAACAGGGATTAACTAAGGTATCTGAAGCTAACGCCAAAGGTGGTCCAGTTTTAGCCGCAAGAGTAGTTAGTCGGAGTTTAAATAATGCTCCCATAGATCGGTATATCCGCATTTCTACTAGCGGATTTCGGGAATTAGTTGAACAGTTGGGTGGAGTAGATGTATTTGTCCCCCAAACTATGAATTATCAAGATCAGGCTGGTGGCTTTGCCGTAAATTTAATCAGCGGTTGGCAAAGTCTCAATGGTGAACAAGCAGAACAGTTTGCCCGCTTTCGTGAAGAAGGTATGGGGGATTTACCAAGAGTCCAACGACAACAAGCACTGATAACTGCTTTAATGCAACGTCTCAACAGTCCCACTGTTTTACCCAGGTTGCCCCAATTAACTCGCTTAATGCGGAAGTATTTTGATACCAACCTCAAAATGGAAGAAATGATGGCATTGGCAAATTTTTCCGTCAATGTAGAACGGGATCATTTCCAAATGGCAATGTTACCTGGTACTTTTAGTAAACTCAGTCAAGACCCCAATAGCTATTGGTTAAATATGACTGGCCAACAAAGCTTATTAAATGATTTTGTTGGGGTAAATGTAACTGGGATTAAATCAGATACCAGACCCGTTTCTATCCAAAGAATTGCCGTTCAAAATACGACTAATCAACCCCAGCTAACGGAAAAGGTCATTACCTATCTTAAACAGAAAGGTTTTACTAATGTTTACCCAGTTCCAGACTGGCCAGATAGCCAACGTCAAACTCAGATTATTGTCCAAAAAGGCAACCGACAACCAGGAATTGACTTGCGACAAGTTTTAGGTTTAGGACAAATTGAAGTTTCCGGAAATGGTGATTTGGAATCTGACCTCACAATTCGCATTGGTAAAGATTGGAAATAGTTATTAGTCAGTGGTCAGTGGTCAGTGGTCAGTAGTCTAGAAAAAACGACTGACAACGAACAACTGACGACTGACAACCAACAATTAACAAATTTATGAACAAGATTTTGTTGAGATTTTTAAGTTTGATATTCATTTTTATTTTGGTGGGATTTTCGGTAATTATGAATCCCGAACCAGTTTTTGCTCAAGTTAATACCATTAATTACAATAATGCTAATTTAGAAAATCGGGACTTTTCTCATACTAATTTAGTTGGCGGAACTTTTGTCGCAGCCGAAATGCGGGGAACAAATTTTCAAGATGCAAATTTAACTAACGCCATTTTTACTAAAGGCGTTTTATTAAAAGCCAATTTAGAAAGTGCAAATTTAACGGGCGCTTTAGTTGATCGTGTTACCTTCGATAGTGCTAATCTAAGAAATGCCATTTTCGCAGAAGCAACTTTAACCCGCAGCCGTTTTTATGATGCTGATATCACTGGTGCTGATTTCACTGACGCATTAATTGACCGTTATCAAGTATCCTTACTCTGTCAAAGGGCTGATGGTGTGAATCCGGTAACTGGTATTTCTACCCGCGATAGTTTGGGTTGTAAATAGAAAATTGACAACTGACAACTGTACGGGCGAAGCATTTGCAGAACTATTTTTGGCAATGAC
>NZ_VIKY01000250.1:0-10554 GCF_009711925.1 Dolichospermum sp. UHCC 0352
TATTTTATAATTGCTGAAATGCTTTTTAGATATACATTTTCGCAGTTTTTGACCCCTTTTTTTCTTTTCTTTGTGAGAAATCCGGGCTAGGCGATACCACTCCAAGCCAAAGGAAGCAGAGCCGGGAAACGCATGGTGATTGTTGTGCCATGATTCACCGAAGGTCAGTAAGGCAATCGGCCCAAAATTATGACTGTGTTCTTCGGTCTCAAAGCGGCTCATCCCGAAGCAGTGCAAGAAGGAGTTAATTGACCAAATGGTATGTCCTCCCCAAATAATTCTGAACACACCTCCCCAAATAAATCCTGCTAACGCTCCCGCTAGACTCCAGTGGTACAATCCGCCTAAGAGGGTGGGCAACACGAACCCCAGGGAAGCCCACAGGTAGTAGTAGCGATCTACTCTAACGATGTTTTTGTTTTTGATTAAATCGGGTACATAGTGGACAACACTGGGATATTCGTGCTTATACATCCAAGTTAGATGGGAATGAATTAAGCCTCGAATCCGATCACGCCAATTACCACCGTGAAGATTTGGTGAGTGAGGATCACCATGTTTATCGCTCAATTCATGGTGGCGGCGATGTAACGCTGACCATGATATAATTTTAGGTTTGATATTTTTTAATGTCTCACGACGAATTTTAAGCAAAATGCAAATTAGTCATTAGTCAGTTGTCCGTTGTTATTTATTCGACTATTCACTGAAGATTGGCGAAATTCAAAAAAAGATAATTACAAAATCCCTTTCCTTATTACACTACGCTTCAACGCTACTATTTTAGGTCGCGCACCTTTACCTGAAAAACCTAAACCTTCGCGGAAGATTTCAGGCATATAAAATCCCTTTACTTCATCTTTTTGTTTATATTCATAAATCACTCCCATCTCTTCTAATAATGTTACTGTTTTTTGATCCATGTCAAAATCTTCTACAGCAAAAGGAATTATCTTTTGAGTCGCAGGATATTTAGGGAGTGTATCTTCTACCCATGTTTTGAAAGCTGGATATTCTTCTTTAGCTTCTCTTACTTTTTCTTCACTACATGGTTTCAGAGCGCGACGAATTGCTGGAGGAGGTAAAAGTCGGCTTGTAGACCATTTTGAAAATTGTTCTTCTTGAGTTTTATTTACTGTAATATTTGCTGCATTATACAAAAAACGGACAATATCTCTGGCTTGGAGTCTGCCCTTAAAATCTGTTAAAGCTGCAAATACCCAAGAAGCTGTGTAGGCTTCTTTAGACTTATCTGTTCCTACTTTTTTACCCCATAGTTGCTCTAATTCATATATGATATTCTCTTCAGTTAGACTGTAAATACTATCTTTCTTTGCACCTATTACTTTAGATTCACTACAAATCCAATAAACTAATCTCAAGAAAGAATCTTGATTCCAATATAAATCATAAGCACGGTAAAGGCTTTCAAACTGACTTGAATTTTGAGTAATTGTATATCTGATAAAATCACGACGTAAGAAAATTATTACACCAAGATGAGATTGCCTAATTTCTGATAATTTCTTTGGTAAATCATCAATTAAAGCTCTTAAAGCAATCTTCTCTTGATTACTAGAACCGATTTCCTGAAATATATCTTCTAATCCATCAAACAAAAAGATAATCTTTAATCCCTTATTTTTTAAATATTGATTTATTGTACCAAGTGTATTAGGAGTATCTATATTTGGATTAATACCTATAGATCTGGCAATTTCACCAACCCAGAAGTCTGTCCATTTAGGTTCATTCCAATCTTGGTATTTAACTGCATTTTTAACCCTAGTTGTATACTCTGAATGCACAAATTCAGGAATATTATTACCTAAAGCTTCTCTAACCTCATTTCTAGCTTGGTTGATAACAATTTTTGCATTATCCTGAACATTAATGGACTCAAGTACAGGAAATATATGGGTTTTTGACTCAGTTTCATTATTTCTATGATCAATATAATTCAGGAAATTCTCCCAATATTTAAAACGTGATAACTGTATATAATTAAAAGTTTTTCCAGCCCCTTTAGCTCCAATTGATACTATATGAGGTAATTTATCTCTAAAGTTAGTAGCTAAGTTCCGCAAAGGTTCTGTTATTAGTAAATCTTCTCCTTGTCCTTGTTCAGCGTACTCATATCTCCGGCACAAATCTCTAAGTCTTTGGACGGATTGCTGTAAATTGTTTTCCGGTGTATCATCTGAGATTGATTCCTGATTTTTTGGATTTGGTAACTGTTGTTTTGCCCAGTCTATAGCAATTCCCATGACTGAAATTGAAGTTCTATTTAATTTAGAGCGTGCATCTTCCCAGTCATTTACATAAAGTAATTCCTCTACAAAATAAGCTTCTTTTATTTCCAATCTTGGCTCATCTAACTTATCTTCTTCTGATTGTACATAAGCAGATATTAATTCAAACAAGGCATTATTAAATGCTGGTAATTTTTTAAATTCTTCTTTTAACATACTAATTACTATTGATGGATCATAGTATTCTTTATCTTTAACTTCTGCTTCTAATGGTGCAACTTTGCCAATTTGTTTTAAAACTAAACTTGTACCCTGAATAGATTGATCATTGATTGTTGTGACAAGAAAACGCTGGATTCTGGGATCAAAAATTATAGGACTAGATATTTCACTTAAACCTGCTCTCAAATCAATAAAAACATAATCTACACCTAAAATTTCACCTAAATGATGAATAGCATTACCATATTCCCATGTTCCATCTATACCTCTGACTAAATGTTCAGGTAAAATGGGTATATCTAATAATTCATTATCTTTTAGAAATGCAGGTAAAAAATAAACTTGTGAATTTCCTTCATGTTTCACTGATTTTTTTACTTCGTTAGCAAATAAAGCAAGTGCTTCTTCTCTATCAATTGGTGAATAATGGTAAACTTCTAAAAAATTAATAAAAGAAACGGATGGTTGTTGTTTTGCTAACGCATTCCAATAGGTAAGACCTGGTGCTTCCAAATCAGCATCAATAACTAACACATTTATAGACTCATTTAACTCTTTAGCTCTATCTAACAAAGCAAAAAGATGGGCTGTTAAATTTAATGTTCTTCCTACACCACCTTTAAAAGAATAAAACGCTATTAAACTAGGTTTTTCCGTATATGCTTCTGGAAGCTTAACTATTTTTTTGACAGCAGGTTCTGTTTCTGAATCATTTTCTGAATTACTTTCTAAATAAGCAATTTCTTCCCAAAAAGGACGTATCTCAATATCTGTTATATAAGGTTCTTCTTCTGAGATAAATTCCACGGGTAATGTAGCATCACCAATATCAAATCGAATAACAGATTCCTCTTCATCGTACCAATCTCCAAACCATTCTTTTTCTTTTAATACGTCCTTGACTTTATTTATAAAATTTTCATCGGAAATATTTATTTCTACAGCATCAGAAAAACACCTAATACTTACTATGTTCTCTGGTAAATTAGTCCCATAGTTAGTTTTGCGGCGAAAAATTCTTCTAATATCAAGCCAAGTCAGTAATTTAAAATCTTTCATAGTCCTTGAAGTTCTTTTTTAATCAATTCAACAATGTTTAACAATTTTTTTTCTATGTCTTCGTCTGTTATTTTTTCCCGTTTATTCTCATCCTCATCTTTTTTTAAGATAAACTTTCCTCCATAGCGCCAAATCTGGTTAATTTTACCAGGCGTTAATTGTCGTTCTTGTTTTATCTTAACATGAGAATTATCCTGAATATCTTGAATAAATAACTGTTCTGGTAGTTTCCACATTTGCAATGAATTATTACCAGGGTATAAACATTCTAACAACCCATTTATATCATGCCCCTCTTCTAATATTTCTGGACATAAATCAGTACGATTTACTTCCTTTTTCTTCATCAACACTGCTTTTAAACCACATTCAACAGCATAAAATAATAATAAGCGGTGGGCATTAGTTCGGACTCCATTATGATTATGAGAGGCAGAAGAATTTTCACGCCATGCTCTTTGCATTTCCCTGTCTGTAAAAGTTATCTTCTTCTTCATTCCCGTTAACTAAGATTTTACTCAGTTATTTTACGTCAAAATCGCGCCACCCATTAACCAATTATACCGACACTTCAACTCATCCTGCATTAATGTCAAACACTCCATAATTGATACAGTTTTAATAAACCAAATCTTTCTGCGTGATTCCTGCTACTGGAGTTTACTTCTAGTCAATTCAATACTGATTTTGCCGCTAAAATCAGGAATAGGTGCAGCGGTTTTACTGAGAATAACTTGTACTTGACTAATACCGTCGCTATCCTCTAGAATACCATCAGCTATAGCCCCAGCTAGTCTTTCCACCAATGCAAACTTTGAGGTTTTCAGCAATTTTTGCACTAAGCTAATTATCTGCCGATAATCTATAGTATCTTCAATATTATCTGTTTTGGCGGGTTTAGAAAGATCCAACCATAATTTAACATCTACCTCAAACCATTGTCCTAATGCCTGTTCTTCTGGTAAAAATCCGGTATAACCATAGCCACGAATTCCTGTTAAATGAATACAGTCCATAATCTCTAATCAATGCAACTTACTTTTAATAATCTTAATCTTCTTTGGTCTTATGTATTAACAGAAACCCTCAAACGTTTGGGTTTAAATTGCGCTGTTATCTGTCCTGGTTCTCGTTCTACAGCATTAACTGTGGCTTTTGTCCAACAAATACCGCATATTGAAGCAATTCCGATTTTAGATGAACGTTCGGCGGCTTTTTTTGCGTTGGGACAAGCAAAAGCAACGGGGAAACCTGTAGTATTAGTTTGCACTTCGGGAACTGCGGGGGCAAATTTTTATCCAGCAGTAATTGAAGCTAGAGAAAGTCGCGTCCCTTTGTTAATATTAACCACTGACAGACCAGCAGAATTACGAGATTGTCATTCAGGACAAACTATTGACCAAGTAAAATTATACGGTAATTATCCCAATTGGCAAACGGAATTAGCTACACCTTCGGTGGATATGGGAATGTTAGGTTATCTCAGACAAACGGTTATTCACGCTTGGGAACGTTGTCAATTTCCCAATTCTGGCGCAGTACATTTAAATATACCTTTTCGTGATCCCCTCGCGCCCATTCCCGATGGTACAGATTTTACCTTAGATACAGAAGATTTCTTTTCTAGTTTGATTTCCACCCCATTACCAATTACCAATTACCAATTACCAATTACCAATTACCAAAAAGGGATCATTATTGCTGGTGTAGCCCAACCACAAGCCCCGGAAGAGTATTGTAGAGCGATCGCTAACCTAAGTCAATCTCTCCAATGGCCTGTTTTAGCTGAAGGACTTTCCCCTGTCAGAAATTACACAGACTTAAATCCCTATTTAATTTCTACCTATGACATCATTCTTAGAAATCAACAACTTGCCAAAGAATTATCCCCAGAAATCGTAATTCAAATTGGAGAAATGCCCACAAGTAAAGAATTACGCAATTGGTTAATTACTACTAATCCTCAACGTTTGATAATTGATAATTGTGATCAAAATTTAGATCCTTTACATGGAAAAACTACACATTTAAGAATATCAGTAACAGAAATTGGTAAATTGGAAATTGAGGAATTAGCAAAAAGTGAGTATTTACAAAAATGGTGTATAACAGAAAAGCAAGTTAGAAAAAATATTGATGATTATTTTGAAAATATAGATGAATTAATCGAAAGTAAAACCGCTTGGTTAATTTCCCAAAACCTACCACCAGAAACACCCCTATTCATTGCAAATAGTATGCCAGTGCGAGATGTAGAATTTTTCTGGAAACCCAATAATTTAAGAATTAAACCTTATTTTAATCGGGGTGCAAATGGTATTGATGGTACTTTATCCACTGCTTTAGGAATAGCACATCATCAGCAAAGTAGTGTAATGCTAACAGGAGATTTATCTTTATTGCATGATACCAATGGTTTTTTAATTAGAAATAAATTTATTGGACATCTAACGATTATCTTGATTAATAACAATGGTGGGGGAATTTTTGAAATGTTACCCATTGCCAAATTTAATCCACCTTTTGAAGAATTTTTTGCCACTCCTCAAAATATTGATTTTGCTCGATTATGTGCTACTTATAATGTGCAATATCAGTTAATTAATTCTTGGGAAGAACTAAAAGATAGCTTAAAGCAAGTACCAAAAATAGGAATTAGGGTTTTAGAAGTCAAAACAAATAGGAAAAGAGATGTGATGTGGAGAAAAGAAAATTTAGTAAAATTTAGTAATTGGTAAATAGTTCAAATATTTAGAATATTCAGATCCCCGACTTCTTGGAGAAGTCGGGGATCTATTTTTAAAACAGATTTCCATAATTTTTGCCCAAGTGCCACAGATAAAGATTAAACTAAAAAATCTTGTACAGCAAAACCTGTTAACCAAAATCAAGTTATTATGTCTAAGGTTCTTGTCTCAGATCCAATTGATCAAGTTGGTATTGATATTCTTTCCCAAGTTGCCACCGTTGATGTCAAAACCAGCCTCAAGCCAGATGAACTCAAAGCCATTATTGGTGAGTATGACGCGCTGATGATCCGTTCTGGAACTCGCGCTACTCAAGAAATTATAGAAGCTGGCACCAAATTAAAAATTATTGGCCGTGCCGGTGTAGGTGTGGATAACGTTGATGTTCCCGCAGCGACTCGCAAAGGGATTGTCGTCGTCAATTCCCCAGAAGGTAATACCATTGCCGCCGCAGAACACGCTTTAGCTATGATGTTATCCTTGTCTCGTCACATTCCTGATGCTAATGCTTCAGTAAAACGTGGTGAGTGGGATCGGAAAAGTTATGTTGGTTCGGAAGTATACAAAAAAACCCTCGGCGTTGTCGGGTTAGGAAAAATTGGTTCTCATGTTGCCAGTGTAGCTAAAGCAATGGGCATGAAACTCCTAGCTTATGATCCATTTATCTCCAGCGAAAGAGCGGAACAATTGGGTTGTCAATTGGTGGAATTAAATGTGTTATTCCAGCAAGCCGACTATATCACCTTGCACATTCCCAAAACTAAGGAAACTGCCAACATCATCAACGCTAAAACCTTGGCGTTAATGAAACCCACCACCAGAATTATTAACTGCGCTCGTGGTGGCATTATTGATGAAGCGGCTTTAGCAGTAGCAATCAGAGATGGTGTAATTGCTGGTGCTGCGTTAGATGTATTCGATTCTGAACCATTAGGTGATTCTGAATTGCTACGCTTGGGTAAAGAGGTTATTCTTACCCCTCACCTCGGTGCTTCCACTGCTGAAGCTCAAGTCAACGTCGCCATAGACGTGGCTGAACAAATTCGGGATGTGTTATTAGGACTACCTGCCCGTTCCGCTGTGAATATTCCTGGACTAGGACCCGATATTCTCGAAGAACTCAAGCCTTACATGGAATTAGCGGAAACCCTGGGGAATTTAGTTGGTCAACTCACCGGCGGCAGAGTTGAGACACTTAATGTTACACTGCAAGGAGAACTGGCAACTAATAAAAGTCAACCTTTAGTTATCGCTGCCCTGAAAGGACTACTTTACCAAGCCCTACGGGAACGGGTCAATTATGTCAACGCTACCATAGAAGCCAAGGAACGGGGGATTCGAGTCATTGAAACCAGGGATGCTTCCGCAAGGGATTATGCAGGTTCATTGCATCTCCAAGCTACAGGGACTTTAGGTACACATTCTGTCACAGGTGCTTTATTAGGTGATAAGGAAATTCACTTAACAGACGTTGACGGTTTCCCCATTAACGTCCCCCCCAGTAAATACATGGTGTTTACCCGCCACCGGGATATGCCAGGTATTATTGGTAAACTCGGTTCTCTCCTCGGCAGCTTTAATGTCAATATTGCTAGTATGCAGGTAGGTCGGAAAATTGTGCGTGGTGATGCTGTTATGGCTCTCAGTATTGATGATCCTTTACCCGATGGCATTTTAGAGGAAATTAAAAAAGTAGATGGTATTCGGGACGCATATACAGTCGCACTTTAACTGTGATTTTTGGGATTTATTTGCTGCAGATGATTCAGTAATCAATACTTGTCGGTTAAGCTCAAAACAATGAAATTATGTAGGTTGGGTTGTTCGCGTAAGCGTTGCGGAGCAATGGAACGAAACCCAACATTTACAACGGTTTGTTGGGTTTGGTCTTTGTACCGCAACGGGCAAGCAAGCTACAACCCAACCTACGAAAATCCTTAACCGAACAGTATTGATTCAGTAATTTGATAATCATAGCAATCAAAGTTTGTTTTTACGAATCTAAAATCTAAAATTCTATGGTAAACACTTGGTGGGAATTGAATATTTTATCTGAACCAGATTTAGAAGATACTATATTTTGGCGGTTAGAAAAATTTGGCTGTCGTGGTACATCAGTAGAAATTAAGGGTAATATCGCCATCATTAAGGCTTATTTGCCCAGCTTTAAAACCCAATTACTAGATTTGGCTGCCTTATCACTATGGCTGCGCCAAGATGCACTATGTGTAGGACTCCCTTCACCCATGGTGCATTGGGGCTTAATTGACGAAGAGGACTGGTCTAGTAGCTGGAAACAACACTGGCAACCCGAAGAAATAGGCGATCGCTTTCTGATTAACCCCGCTTGGCTACCTTTACCCGAATCCTTGGACAGGTTGGTAATTCGCTTAGATCCTGGTGTAGCCTTTGGTACAGGCAATCATGCCACGACCCAATTATGCTTAGAATCTCTAGAAATGCGCTTTAGCGAAGTTCCTCAATCCTTTGTGGATACGGAAGAAAAAAAAGAACCGTTAATCATTGCCGATATTGGCTGTGGTTCGGGTATTCTAGGCGTTGGGGCAATCTTACTAGGTGCTGGTAAAGTCTATGCCGTTGATAATGATCCCGTAGCGGTGAGATCCACTTTCAGTAATCGCGCTCTTAATGATATCCGTCCAGACTATTTAATCCCCATTGAGGGGAGTGTAGACATGGTACGGAAAATAATTGATCAGCCAGTAGATGGTATTGTCTGTAATATTTTAGCTGATGTAATTATTGAATTACTCCCAGAAATGACCACAATTACCAAACCCAGCACTTGGGGTATATTTAGTGGAATTCTCCTAGAACAATCCCAGGGTGTTGCTGATGCTTTAAAACAAAATGGTTGGGTTGTTGCTACTCTCTGGAAAAAAAAAGAATGGTGTTGTTTAAATGCCCGTCGTTCTTAATCATATTCACAAAAAAGTTTATATAGCAGAGAATAGAGAACAGAATTATCACCAAAAAAAATCTATACTCATAAATTTGGAACTTCAATTTATCAAATCATCTCATCAATGAATAACCCACTACAAGAATACAATCCCAACAGCGTAGCCGAAAAAAATGGTAACTTCCTCGGATTACCTGATGATTACGATTCAGCCAATTTAATTATCTTCCCCATACCTTGGGAAGTCACCGTTTCATATCGTGCGGGAACTGCGAACGGACCACAGCGAATTTTAGATGCCTCACTGCAAATAGATTTATTTGATTTTGATCATCCCGACGGTTGGAAACAGGGAATATTTATGGTAGAAATTCCCCAGGAAATGATCGAAAAAAATAACTATTATCGTCAACAAGCAGCCAGAATTATTGAACGTCAAGCCCAAGGTAAATCCCTAACAGATTCACCAGATTTAACCTCTGTTCTAGAAGCAATTAACCAAGCTGGGGAACAGGTAAATCATTGGTTATTGACCCAATCACAAGCAGCAATGAATCAAGGTAAACGAGTTGCTGTCATTGGTGGTGATCACAGTTCACCATTAGGCTACTTCCAAGCCTTAGCTAATCAATATGATGACTGGGGAATTTTACATATTGATGCCCATGCAGACTTACGGAATGCCTATGAGGAATTTGAATTTTCTCATGCGTCTATTATGTTTAATGCCATGAAAATACCGCAAATTTCTAAATTAGTCCAAGTAGGTGTACGAGATATTTGTCATGATGAAGTGCAAATCATTAATCAATCAAATGATCGCATTATTGGTTATTATGATTCAGCAATTAAACAACAACTATATTCTGGTAAAAATTGGTTGGATTTATGTCGAGAAATTATCAACCATTTACCAGAAAAAGTTTATATTAGCTTCGACATTGATGGTTTAGATCCTAAACTTTGCCCCAATACAGGTACTCCTGTTCCTGGAGGACTGGAATTAGAACAAGTTTATTGTTTGTTCCGCGAACTGGTAAATAGTGGTAGAGAAATTATTGGTTTTGATGTCTGCGAAGTTGGTGATGCTGAATGGGATGGTAATGTTGGTGCGCGAATAGTTTACAAGTTAGCAAATTTATTAGATTTATCTCAGAAAGAGGGAACAGGTAATAGGTAATAGGAGTAATAATAACTTTCCTGTTCCAACTGACAACTGTACGGGCGAAGCATTTCGAGAACTATTTTTGGCAATGACCGATAATTTATCTTCCAAATGCTTCGCCCCTACTGACAACTGACCACTGTACGGGCGAAGCATTTCGAGAACTATTTTTGGCAATGACCGATA
>NZ_VIKY01000251.1:0-4900 GCF_009711925.1 Dolichospermum sp. UHCC 0352
TTCGTGAGGGAAATTTCTGCACCTGTGGATAATTGATTTTCCCCTACGAATTTCTCAGTCCCGTCATTCGTGAGGGAAATTTCTGCACCTGTGGATAAGTTATTTTCCCTTACGAATCGTTCAGTCCCGTCATTCGTGAGGGAAATTTCCGCACCTGTGGATAAGTTATTTTCCCTTACGAATTTCTCAGTAGTTAAGGTTTCCTCTAAGAATTTTTCAACTAACTCTTGAGGTGCGATAGCGAAGCGCTCCGTAGGAATCGCAAGCTGATTTATTAGTTCATCATCTTGACCCCAAAAGTAGCACTTGAGATCAGCATACTCATTACCGTATTTGACGACAAAGTATTCTCCTGGACTAGCTTCTATAATTTCCCCAACCTTGCCGTTAAGGATGTACTCACCAGGTTTAAATTGCGGTTTGGTAATTGGTAATTCAATTTCCCACATTCCAGGCATACCTCGCGCTGGGATTGGTTCATCAAATATTTCTACATTTTCCAATTTCCAGGCATAGCGACCAACTTCCCACAGTCCACACCTTAATTCTGTTGCACTTTGTTGACTGATAAATTCTTCAGTCATTTTGATACAGTCTGTTAAGTCACCAATTGCTACCACAGATCCAAAAGGTATTTCTTCCCCTACCAACAAATCAGATAATTCATTGACTTGATAATCCGTTGTTTCTTGCCTAATAGCTGCATGAATAGCTATTTTCCCCCGATAATTAGTAGCTTTACCCCTGGTTTCATAATGCTTATACTTACCTACCAAAGAAGCCCAAGGTTGATGTAGAGTAATTGCCTTAATTTTGTTAGTTGTCGGAGTTGTCGGGGTTAATAATTCTGACTCCTGATTAAGCAATTCCAGCGAATTCTGCGAGATAACAGACTCTTTTGAGGGCAATTTCTGCTTGTTGAGGTGTAACTGCTCGTCCGTAGAGGTCAACGCAGTGCCGTCTGTTTTTGATATGGTGTCCAACACCGGGATAAATGGGAGTTGTACTGATAGCATCTCGCCAGTGTCCGCTAATGGGTACTCCACCCAACCAATCGGGAATCCCATCATCCACCCTGCCACCGATGGATGTAGCTTGTCCCCC
The DNA here is from genome assembly GCF_009711925.1 of Dolichospermum sp. UHCC 0352. Classification (NCBI taxonomy): domain Bacteria; kingdom Bacillati; phylum Cyanobacteriota; class Cyanophyceae; order Nostocales; family Aphanizomenonaceae; genus Dolichospermum; species Dolichospermum sp. UHCC 0352. The sequence continues at coordinate 1,105 of NZ_VIKY01000251.1, forward strand.
TTGTGAATGAATGGCCGCAACTTCTGCTCTAATCTGTTCGTGCCAGCCGGTCTGCACCCCGTTGAGCCTTTGGGATACGTCGTTGGTGTAGGCAACAATGAACACCCTTTCTCTTGCATGGGGCGCTCCGAGTTCCGCTGCTGATATGATTGCTGGATCTTCCCAACTGTACTCAACCATTCTGAGTCCTCCAAGAACTGCTCTAAGTCCGTTGTTAATAATTCCTCTGGGTTGTTCAATAACAACAAATTCAGGCTGCTCAACTGCGATCGCTCGCAAGGAATAGAACCACATTCTTGATTCTGGATGGTCAAGTCCTGTACGCTTTCCGGCGTTACTTGTTCCGGTACAAGGGAATGATATCCAGCAAATGTTATGCCGTTTAAATTGTCCTTGATAGGTTCTGATGTCGTCGTGAATGGGGATATTTGGGAATCTGTATTTAAGGACTCGTTGGGCGTTGGGGTCAATTTCGATAAACTGGGTTGTTTTAATTCCAAGCTTGTCACCTGCAAGGGTAGCTGCTCCTGTGCCGGCGTAGGTGTCGAGCATTGTAAGCATGAATCCAACTCCTCTATTTTTGATAGTTGCAATTCTTCAATTTGCGTAAACGAATAAGGGACTATTACCCACCCGTCCCAATTAACCGTAAACCCTGATTTACCTACTTTAGCGATCGCTCCCTTACGATTCTCCTTCTGAGAAAATATGCGTTGTCCCAGGCAATTGTAGATATCGTCTATTTTGAATCCTTTATCCTCTTCAAAATCCGTTTTAAAGCCATGATTTACTAATTCATGATGATTTATACACCACGAATCATAAGCGGCGTTATATGCCTCTACAGAGTTAAATTCTTCTGGTGTTGGTGGCTCTGTGGTGGAGTCGTAAAATAAAGTAGTTTGTCCTGAATTCTCAACTTGGGTAATTTCTGAATCGAGAATTATTTCATCCCAATAAGGATCTTGAGATTGGCTCTTTATATCACCCGTGCCACTAGAATACAATTCAGTTGAAAACAAAGCTGGTTCTTGGGTTGCAGTTGCTTGACTATGTTTTTTAGCCATGATGACTACCTAATAGTTTTTGAACTTCCAAAAATGCAATTATCTTGAACAGGTAAGTGCTTGCTAACATCCCCACAACAAGCACTTGTCAGACTTCTCACAGCAGCAGCAGGACTCAAAATTTCATTCAAGTCTGCCAATTTTCACGAAGTGAACTCGCAAAAGCCGCATATTTGCAGCGGACATTTTTGGCATTGGGTAGCCATGCCAAGAATGCCGCGATCGCTCTTTCGGCTCTTTCTGCTGGCATTCCTTGAATAATTTTGCGGATAGTTGCAATCTTTGGATTTGGAACTACGCTATTAGACGCTTGATCATAAATTTCTAAATACACCTGGTAAAAATGCAATTTGTCTTTGAACTTTTCTAAAACACAACAATTCGCCGCTTCTGTTGTGTTTTTTAAGTCTGAATTAGTCTGAATTGTATGAGGGACTTCAGAAGCCTTGCTGGGCGCGGGTTCGGGGGGAGTGATTTTCCGAGATTCCGATTTTTCAGTTCGTTTTTTCGGTTCGAGAGTCCGGTTTTCCGATTTTTTAGTTCGAGATTCCGATTTTTTAGTTCGAGATTCCGATTTTTTAGTTCGTTTTTCCGAACTACTTAAACCAGCATTGTTACTAATTGTTACGTCAGTATGCTTGAAATCAAACCATCCTAATGCTTCAAATTTAGCGATCGCAGCATGGTAAGCTGTTTTACCAATACCAGTTGCTAAAAGTATTTCAGCAACCTTTAACTTCACTGGGCGATCTCCAAATCTATCTATTCTCAGAAAATAGAAAAATAATTTTGATTCTGTTTTGCTGAGTCCGTTTTGAATAATCCAGTCGGTTACATCATCACGAATTATGACAAATAGCTCTTCATTTCCATTACTTTGGCTTAGTTTTTTGCTGTTCATAGATCAACCCTCCACCTCTTCAAAAGTTGCGATAACATCAAAACTCAGAAGAGTTGAGCAAATAACCTCTTTTTTCTGAGGTGTGCAGTCACCAAAAAGATGAATCCGTTTAGTGTGTTCGGGGAAAAATCCTGAGTATGTAAGAATTTGACCTAATGCGGCTTTCCAATCAAAAACTTGTTTAACTTCAATGATTTCTGTTTCAGTTAAAAGGTCAATTCTGCCAACGACTGTGACAATCTCAGTCTGACCACCTAATTTAGCGTGAAGTCTTTGAACTACCTGATACTCAGGATTTTCATAAGTCTCTATTTCAAACCAATCAGGTAATAATCCAGCTTTGTCTAACTTAGCGATCGCCCTATAGAATGTAGCTTTACTTACGTCACATTCTGCCATTACTGTGAGTGTATCAATATCCTTGTAGATGTCCCCCCAAGGATCAATCTCAATTAGATAACTCCAGATTCTCCATTCAGCAGCAGTTAATTTACCTTGTCGAAGTTTTCTGGATACTTCAGGTGTTATTGGGTAAAAATTGTTAATTTTCATTACACACCTCCAAAGGCGTGCAAAAATGCGCCCGCTGCCTTGACAGCTAAACTTAAATTAGATAGCATTTTAATTGTTCCTACAGGTTTTGATTGATTCTAGGGACTGTCCTCCGACCATTTGTACTGGTACGGGGGAAATTTTTTGTCTACGGCTCAATAAGTGATTGAGCGTATTCGATAATTTTGTTGCCAATGGATGGATCTTGATCAAGACATTTAGCGATCGCTCTGAGATCAGCTTCCAAGATAATGGGAATCTTGATCGTCTTAGTTTTGCCTGATTTCCATATAGGACTAAACCTGCTCTTAACAGAGGCTGATGATTGAGGCATAAACTCGATTTAGCTTTTTGTGAATTTAATTCATTATAGCTTTGGTGACTTGGACTTTTATCTCTTATTTTTATTTGTCCAATTTCTTTTTTAGGAATTAGAGATGATGTACAAATTTGTGTCATACTATTAAAAGAATTGGTATTCATGAAAGAAACACTTTTCAGCCCTTGTAGTGTCTAGTTACAAGGGTTTGATCTTTCATGGTGAATTGGTAGACAAATTCAATAAATTCAACTACCATTTATAGTATACTGTAAAATACAGTAATAGCAATGTTATTGAGGGAAAAATAAAATTATCCCTTACAATAATAAAACTGATAGCTATAGAGGTTTATCAATGACTAGAATTAATGAATCATTTGTAACTGCCATGAGTAAGTATGGTATTAAGGCTAAAGAACTGGCTGAGTTAGTCGGTATATCGCCACAGCAAGTAACAGAGTTTAGACGCGGTAGATCGTGGGTTTCTCAAGAAACTTTTGAATCACTGCTTGAAAATATGGATCGTTTAAGTCCTGGTAGTAAGACATATTTTTGCAGTTTATTGGCTAATCAACCGATCGCAAGCATTGACAAAAAACAGCAATTAATAGAAATGATCGAAAATGCTAATTCGGAAGAGATAGAAGCGGTTTTATTAGCAATTGGGCGCAAATGGAAGAAATCTAACTCTAACTCTAAATCTGACTCTAGTATTAATAATAATGAGTATGCCAAGGTTTCTTGATTTTTTGATAACTATCGTTGCAATTAATTCATTAATTTATGTGTTTATCTATCTAAAGTTAGATTTTTTAGCAGATATTCTTGATTTAGACTGATTTATTAACTAACAATTTTTGGTGACAACAGCCTAACTCAACATTAAATTACATCTATCAACAATACCTTAGTCAAATTACGAGGGTGAGATGATAATGCTTTAACCATGAACTCC
>NZ_VIKY01000252.1:0-25368 GCF_009711925.1 Dolichospermum sp. UHCC 0352
AAGGCTAGTTATGGGTAGAAATTATCAAACTGTTTCTACCCCCCATTTTAGAATGGAAGTAAGTAATGAGACAAAATTAATTACACAAATATTTGGACTGAAATCCGTAATGGACAAAGGATTGGTAAATAAATAATATGTAATTAATTCTGTCCAGGTACTTATGGAACAATGAACTACCCCTGGCTAACTTCGTTTGAGCTTACTGAGAATGAGATAATCAGAGCAATCGCCTATTTTCCTTGTTAATATTCCTTGTTAAAAAATAATAAAGGTTATTTATAGATTTGAAATTTAAGATAGCTTATTTAACGTGGTGCAAACAAAACACTTGAATTATTAAGCGTATAATATGAAACTGCAAAACTTCTTGAATACAGAGGAAAAATGGGGTTACGAAGCGATCGCTGAAGATCGGGAATTGTCTCGGCAAGTTCAAGTAAGATTAATTGATTTAAGACTCCTAGAACCACCCGCCGACGGACTATTTGGACCAGTTTCCACAGCCGCACTGAAAAAGTTCCAAACCTTAACAGAAACAGGAGAAACTGATTTTCTAGGTGCAGTCACAGCCAAAAAATTGATTGAAACTAAAACAGAAGACCTGCCAAAACCTCCTTTAAATCTAGGAACTGATATTGCCAGCAAGATCATTAAATATATGTTGGCTAAAAATTATGAAGTATTCACCAATCCCAAAGAATACAACATTGTTTATATCGAGGGTATAAATGGAGACTGGACACTCAATAGTGATGCTGCCAACGCCTTTAATGACCGCCGCATTGTGATCGAAATCATAGATGGTGTCCCCAAAATCGTTGATCATTGGCAAGCAACTACTGAACCAGGTAGTAAATATACTCACAACCCCATGAATCCCAAAGGAGCAGCAAGAATCCAGTTTGGACAATACAAGGCTTGGAGAGTGGGAAGACACGGTACTTCCAATCCCCATGAAGCATTAGTTCAATGTGGAAACATCACTGTTTGTCGAGATTTTAACGAAGATTTCAAACGAACTGGTGATGAATTGGATACAGGTGATGATTTTGCCGTTAATCAACATTGGGGCTATGATTACCCCAGCAATGATATCAAAGGAGCTAGTGCAGGTTGTTTAGTCGGTCGTCTAACGGAAGGACACCGTGAGTTCATGGCTATCGTTAAGCAAGACCGCCGCTATCTTCAGAACAATAGTTACACTTTTTATACTACCATCATTTCCGGGGATGATTTATTACAGTCAACTTAACGCAAAACCTCATATCCAGTGAACAACCTGGTCTGGTAATGGGTAATGTTCATGATGGCTACTTAATTTAATAGGCGATAAAATCCCCGGTTTTATCCTTTAATTCTGCCAGTGCGATCGCTCATACTATGTTATTACTTAGCACTGGTATCCGTTTGAGAAGTCTGAAGCTTTGTTAGATTTTACCAATTTGACTGATTTACAGGTTTGGTTAACAGCTTTACAGGATTAATAGACATCTGGTAGAAATTAAATATGCGTGACCTGAAACCCTTGTAGAGAAATTCCTACATTCATTCATGGAGAAATCTATTTTATTGATTAATCCGATCATTACCTGTATAATCACTGATATGTTTGTGATTATCAGGCGATTTTCGGGAAATTTACCATGAAACTGGATTTAACAAAGTTTTATCAAACTTGTAACCCTGCTAAAACCCTAGTATTAGGGAACGCTGAAGATAGAAAATATTATATTGATTTTTCTCAAGTGCGTGGTGCAAAGATTATTCAAGAATTAAATCGCACTATTACTAAACTTTCACCTGAAGACCCTACCTGTCAATTATTTACAGGACATATTGGTTGTGGTAAATCTACAGAATTACTCCGATTAAAAGCAGAATTAGAACAGCAAGATTTTCATGTAGTCTATTTTGAATCTAGCCAAGTTTTGGATATGGCAAATGTTGATATTACAGATATTTTATTAGCCATAGCAGGTCAAGTTAGCAAAAGTTTAGAAACCGTCGCAATTAATCTTAAACCTGGGTATTTTCAAGAATTATTTACATCAGTCAATCAATTTTTACAAAGTCCCATAGACCTAGAAGTTAAATTTTCTGTAGTCATTGCTGAAATTACCGCTAAAACAAAAGAAAATTCTCAAAATCGTGATCAACTAAGGCAATATTTAGAACCGCGCACAACCAGAATTTTAGAATCAATTAATGAAGATATTATCAAACCTGCACAAAGAAACCTCAAACAGCAAGGTAGAAAAGGTTTAGTTGTTATCGTTGATAACTTAGATAGAATAGATAATACTCCTAAACCAAATAATCAATATCAACCAGAATATCTCTTTGCAGAACGTGGTGATAAGTTAAAAACATTAAACTGTCATATTGTTTATACAATTCCCCTAGTATTGATATATTCTAATGCTTTAGGTAGATTAAAAGATCGTTTTAATGTCAGTCCTAAAGTTTTACCAATGGTTGCAGTAAAACAGAGAGATGAATCTGATTTTACTCTAGGAATTAACCTTTTACAACAAATGATTATGGTCAGAGCTTTTCCTAATGTAAATTGGGAAAATTGCCAAGCAAACCAAAACTTAATTACCCAAGTTTTTGACAGTGCTGATACATTAGAACGACTTTGTAAAGTTAGTGGTGGTCATTTACGAAATTTGTTATCTTTACTCTATAGCTGTTTACAACAAGATGATCCTCCCATTTCTCGTGACTGTTTAGAAAGAGTGATTAAACAAGAATGTAATAATTTAAATCGGGGAATTGATGATAAAGAATGGCAATTATTAAGAGAGGTATCAAAAACCAAAAGCATTACAGGTCATGAAGAATATAATATGTTAATTCGGGATCTGTTTGTGTTTGAATATATAGATGAAGATGGATCTTGGTTTGATATTAATCCCATTTTGCAAGAATCACCAAAATTTAGGTTATGAATAATCAACCAGATAGTTTAGATGTTGAAAATCAGGGTAATTTTAAAACATTAGTCAGATCAATTACCCTGTCTCAAGGTGAATTTTCACTGATTTTATTACGGTGTAATTATGGTTTTGTTCAACAACAAATATTTACCAAGTTACAGGAATTAGAAACTGTAAATATTAATAAAATTGATTTACCACCAAATGTCAAAACCCTATATACAAATATAGCTGCACAATTGGAAAATGCAGAACCAGCAGCATTAATAGTATTTGGGTTAGAGTCAGTCCAAAATATTGATACAGTTTTGACTTCAGCTAACCGAGTCCGTGAACAATTTAGAAATGACTTTAGGTTTCCTCTATTCTTTTGGGTAAATGATCAAGTTCTTACTAAAATAATTAGATTAGCACCAGATTTTAAAAATTGGGCAACTACAATTGAATTTAACACTTCTACCAATCAATTAATTGATTTTATTCAACAAGAAATAGATACAATATTTGCAGGGGATATAACTAATCTAATTTTTTCTAATCTTTACCCAGAATTAGTAGCAGCTAAACAAGATTTACAACAACAGGGAGAAGTATTAAACCCAACTATTAACGCTAGTTTAGAATATATTTTTGGTTATCGTGATTATTTAGATGATAACTTAGATTCAGCCTTAGAACATTATCAACAAAGTTTAGATTTTTGGCAAGAAAATAATAACTTAGATAGACAAGGTACACTTTTAGTTAAAATTGGTTTAATCTACTACCGCAAAGCCTTCATAAATCAGGTAGATAATCAAAAATCATGGGAAGAAGCAGAAAAATATTTTCAACAAAGTTTAGAGATTTTTAAACAAACACAACAGACAGATTTATTATCTAGTTACATTATTCTTTTATGTGAAGTTTACTTAAATCTGCAAGCATGGGAAGAATTAGAAAAATCAGTTAATGAATCTTTAAAACTACACCAAAATCAAGATATTGCTTCTATTTTATTGGCTAAAGATTATGGATTTTTAGCAGAATTGGCTTTACATAAATCTAATTTTAATGAAGCCAAACATTATGCAGAAACAGCATTAAAAACATTAAACACTATAATTCAACAAAATATAATTCCCAAAAATGAAGATGTATATTATCAATTTTTATTAGCAAAATCCTATCAAGGTTTAGGAGATATACCTACTACTCTTGAAAAATTAGAAGCAGCGAAAAATAATACAGAGATTGAATATAATCCCAAATTGTATATTGATATTCTAGATAAATTAAATTTACTCTATTTTCAACAAGGTGAATATTTAAAAGCCTTTAATACCAAACAAGAAAAACTACAAATAGAACAACAATATGGTTTTCGGGCTTTTGTGGGTGCATCATATTTAAACCCACAATGGAAAATTATTCAATCTACAACTTCAGAAATTGCCAAGACAGGAACAATAGCACAAGAAATTTCTGCTTCTGGAAGAGAACAAGATGTTAAAAAACTCCGAGGCAGAATTGCCCAAAATCAATATAAATTAACCATAATTCATGGCCAGTCTGGAGTTGGTAAAAGTTCAATTCTACAAGCTGGTTTAATTCCAGCATTGCAACAAGAAACAATTGACGCAAAACAGGTTTTACCTATATTATTAAGAGCTTATACCAATTGGGTAGAAAAATTAGGAGAATGTTTAAATTTGAATATATCAAATATACATTATTCTCCAATAATTCAACAATTGCGAAAAAATAATCAAAATAATTTATTAACAGTTTTAATATTTGACCAATTTGAAGAATTTTTCTTTGTTTATAAAGAACAGACAGAAAGACAACCATTTTATGATTTTTTAAGACAATGTTTAGATATTCCTGATTTAAAAATTGTGCTATCTTTACGGGAAGATTATTTACATTATTTATTAGAATTGGAAAGAAAATTTGCCAATTTAGAAGATACAGATATAGTTAACAGTACGGATATTTTAAGTAAATCTATTCGTTATTATTTAGGTAATTTTATTCCTCAAGATGCAAAAGAAGTATTTAGCAGTTTAACCAAAAGAAGTAAATACCCATTAAATAAAGATCTAATAACTAAATTAGTCCAAGATTTAGCAGGAGATATCGGAGAAATTAGACCGATAGAATTACAAATTGTCGGTACACAGTTAGAAAATCAAAAAATTACCACTTTAGGAAAATATCAAGAAGTTGGTAATAAGGAAGCATTAGTTCAGGGTTTTTTACAAAATGTAATTAAAGACTGTGGTGAGGAAAATGAAAAATTAGCAAAATTGGTTTTATATTTACTGACAGATGATAATAAAACTCGTCCTTTAAAAACTCGTGCTGAATTATTCAAAGAATTAGATTTATTTGTAGATCATATCGAGTTTGATGAATTAGAATTAGTTTTAGAAATATTGGTAAAATCTGGATTAGTTTTATTAATTCAGGAATCTCCAGAAAATAGATATCAATTAGTACATGATTATTTAGTAGATTTTATTCGTCAACAGCAAAAAGATGAAGATTTAGCAAATTTTGCTAAAACAAAAGAAGAATTAGCACTAGCAGCAATAAAATTAAAACAGGAACAGGAAGCTAGACAACTAGTAGAGGATGCGAAAATTGAAGCTGATAAACAAATTAAAAAAGGAGAAAAAAGATTAAAATTAAGTTCTGGTTTAGCTGTCGGTTTAGTAATAGTTGCGGGTATGGCTTCTGTTTATGGTATGAATCAGTTGAGAGAAACTAATATTGCTAAAGACAAACAAACTCAATTACAAGCACAAACGCAACAATTAGCAAGTCAAACCCAAGATTTAAAACTACAATCTCAAGCGGCAGAGAAAAATAAACAAACAGCAGAAAAGAACTTTAAGTTAGCAGCACAGAATACTAAAAAAGCACAAGAAAATCTATTAGCAGCTAAAACTAAGTTAAACGAAGTAAAGAAACAAGCTGAAACACTAAAACAGAAAAATATAGAAGCAGAGTCAAAAATCCAAACAGCTAACGATAGGGTGAAAACTGCGGCAGAAAAATCACAACAAGCACGAAGACAACAACAGGAAGCAGAAAACAAAGCTAAAAAAGCTGAACAAACTTTTATCAAGGCAAATGCTGAATTAAAAACAGCAGATGCAGCTAAAAAAGAAGCACTGCTAGTTACTAAACTAGAACAAGGTGGAGTCAATGTTTTAAGACAATTCCAACTTGAAGAATTGCCATCTTTAGTATCTGCTGTTCAGAATGCTAAGACTTTAAAAAAATTAGTCAAAAATAATTCTCTGAATAAATACCCAACTATTAGTCCTATTTATGCTTTAAATAATATCCTCGATAATATTAAAGAACTTAACCAATTGAAAGGTCATCAAAGTTATGTCTATAGTTTGAGTTTTAGTCCGGATGGCAAAACCATTGCTACTGCTTCAGATGACAAAACAGCGCGGTTATGGAACTTAAAGGGAGAACTACTGCAAGAGTTTAAAGGGCATCAGAGTTCTGTCAATAGTATAAGTTTCAGCCCGGATGGCAAAACCATTGCTACTGCTTCAAATGACAATACAGCGCGGTTGTGGAATTTAAAGGGAGAACTACTGCAAGAGTTTAAAGGGCATCAGAGTTCTGTCAATAGTATAAGTTTCAGCCCGGATGGCAAAACCATTGCTACTGCTTCAAATGACAATACAGCGCGGTTGTGGAATTTAAAGGGAGAACTACTGCAAGAGTTTAAAGGGCATCAGAGTTCTGTCAATAGTATAAGTTTCAGCCCGGATGGCAAAACCATTGCTACTGCTTCAAATGACAATACAGCGCAGTTGTGGAATTTACAGGGGCAACAACTCCAGGAATTTAAAGGCCATCAACGTTATGTTAGGAGTGTGAGTTTTAGCCCGGACGGCAAAACTATTGCTACTGCTTCAAATGACAATACAGCGCGGTTGTGGAATTTACAGGGGCAACAACTCCAGGAATTTAAAGGCCATTACGGCTGGGTCAATAATGTGAGTTTCAGCCCGGATGGCAAAACCATTGCTACTGCTTCTTGGGACGGTACAGTACGGTTGTGGAACTTAAAGGGACAACAACTGCAAGTATTTCAGGGGCATCACAATGGTGGCCATACTGTGAGTTTTAGTCCGTACGGCAAAACCATTGCCACTGGTTTAGGGGACGGTACAGTGCTGTTGTGGAATTTACAGAGGCAACAACTCCAGGAATTTAAAGGCCATCAACGTTATGTTAGGAGCGTGAGTTTCAGCCCCGACGGAAAAACCATTGCTACCGCATCCGATGACAAAACAGCGCGGTTGTGGAACTTGCAGGGGCAACTGTTGCAAGTATTTCAGGGACATCAGAGTCCTATCACAAGTGTGAGTTTTAGTCCGGACGGCAAAACCATTGCTACTGCTTCAAATGACAAAACAGCGCGGTTGTGGAACTTGCAGGGGCAACTGTTGCAAGTATTTCAGGGACATCAGAGTCCTATCACAAGTGTGAGTTTTAGTCCGGACGGTAAAATCATTGCTACCGCATCTGATGACAAAACAGTGCGGTTGTGGAACTTGCAGGGGCAACTGTTGCAAGTATTTCAGGGGCATCAGGGTGATGTCAATAGTGTGAGTTTTAGTCCGGATGGTAAAACCATTGCTACCGCATCCGATGACAAAACAGCGCGGTTGTGGAACTTGCAGGGGCAACTGTTGCAAGTATTTCAGGGTAATCAGAGTCCTATCACAAGTGTGAGTTTTAGTCCGGACGGCAAAACTATTGCTACTGCTTCAGGGGAAGGTAAAGCGCAGTTGTGGAACTTAAAGGGGGAACGGCTGCAAGTGTTTCAGGGTCATCAGTATGGTCTCTATAGTGTGAGTTTTAGCCCCAACGGCAAAATTATTGCTACTGCTTCTTGGGACAAAACAGTGCGACTGTGGAACTTACAGGGACAAGTGCTGCAAGAATTTCAGGGGCATGGGGGTCCTATTACAAGTGTGAGTTTCAGTCCCAATGGCAAAATCATTGCTACTGCATCAGAAGACACAACAGCGCGTTTGTGGACTGTGCGGGATTTAGACAGGGCTTTAAAGGATGGTTGTGAATGGTTAAAGGATTATTTACAAAATCCGAGTGTGGGTTTGAGTGAGGAGGATAAGCGGTTGTGTGATGGTGTGTGAAATTGTCTGAATCAGGATTTCCAGGATTAAAGGATTAACAGGATATAATTGTTAATGGGTAGTGAATATTTTTCAATGGTCTGAAAATTAATCTAAACATTCACAGGAAAAATAATAAACTACCATCCTGTACATCCTCAAATCCTGGATATCCTGATTCAGACAAAAAGTAGAAAAGCTAATCTAAACATTCACATAAAAAATGATAAAATTACCATCCTGGTCATCCTTAAATCCTGTACTTCGACTTCGCTCAGTAACCGAAAATCCTGATTCAGACAATAAAGAATTTAACAATTAAACAAAATAGTTTATTGTTTCATCCTGTTCATCCTTAAATCCTGGATATCCTGATTCAGACAAATAGATAATCCTAGTTCATCCTTAAATCCTGTAAATCCTGATTCAGACAATATTAATAATGTCAATAAACCTACTAATTCCCCATTCCCCTACTGGAGAATATCACTGTCAGACTAACCTAAATATCTATAATTCTCCTGAATGTGTCAGTTTAGCTACCCAAGCCGCAACAGGACGACATTTACGAATAACATCAAATCATCAAAATACAGCAATTGCAGTTTGTTTATGTGAAGATGATTATCCAGGATGGTTATCTGTTCAAGATTGGCAATTTCTCCAACCCACAACAACAATATATCAACCCCAATTTATCTCCACAGCAGAAATTCAACAACACATACCCACAATTATTGCCTAAGTTCAAAGCCTCTCCCATCATAAAAGCTGCTCCTTTTCCCTCCCTTGTAGGGGAGGGTCAGGGAAGGGTGCGGGGAGAGGTTTACAAGAGGGGTTTTATATTTAGTTCAACTATGAAACGTTTGCAGTATATAACCCGCCTAGCGAATGAAAAAATACCTTCAGTACACTGCGCGAACGTGAGTTAAAAAGAAATTAATTCTTCATTAGTCGACGCAGGTAGACTTGGTTTGTGTAGTGGTGTTCGCGTTAGCGTGCCAGAGTCTCTACATATATTCGCCCAAAACTTTTAAAACATCCTCTTAGTTTTTCACCAATGGAGATCTAAAAATCATATTTCTGAAGATAAAATAAAATTTTTATCCTGGTTTTATATCATAATATTTTTTGTTTTAATTCTTTTTAATAAAAAAATCTTATCATTCATGCCGATTTATTGACATCAACACACATTTTATGATAACAATGTGTGTTTGGGACTCCTAAACAAAATCCCCACATCAATAGTCTATTGTTTGGATTTAGCCCCCAAAATGCTGGTAAAATCACTCTCCTCAGTACACTAGCTACCTAGAAATTAATTAATAGCTACTCGTTAACCTATCAACCTGTGTCATGGTAATTGGATATCTAAATTGTTTATACAGATACCCAAAATTTTAGCCTGTGCTAAAATCAGCATACCGGCACGACGCAGGTGATAGGAAAAATGCCATGTTTGAGCGCTTCACAGAAAAAGCCATTAAGGTAATCATGCTGGCCCAAGAAGAGGCCCGCCGTTTAGGTCACAACTTTGTCGGCACTGAGCAAATCCTCTTGGGTTTGATTGGTGAAGGCACAGGAGTAGCCGCCAAGGTGCTGAAATCAATGGGAGTTAATCTTAAAGATGCTCGCATTGAAGTTGAGAAAATCATAGGCCGGGGTTCAGGCTTTGTCGCCGTAGAAATTCCGTTTACGCCACGGGCAAAACGGGTTTTAGAACTATCCTTGGAAGAAGCACGCCAATTGGGGCATAACTACATTGGTACCGAGCATCTGTTGTTGGGCCTGATCCGCGAAGGGGAAGGTGTCGCAGCCAGGGTGCTAGAAAACCTCGGTGTAGATTTGACCAAGGTGAGAACCCAAGTGATTCGGATGTTGGGAGAAACGGCGGAAGTTACGCCGGGTGGCCCCTCTGGTCGCACTAAAACCCCAACTCTCGATGAGTTTGGATCAAACCTGACCCAAATGGCCATTGATAACAAGCTCGATCCTGTGGTGGGACGCGCCAAGGAAATTGAGCGGGTAATTCAAATTTTGGGTCGCCGGACTAAAAACAATCCCGTGTTGATTGGTGAACCAGGTGTTGGTAAAACCGCCATCGCTGAAGGTTTAGCTTCACGGATCGCCAGTAAGGATATCCCCGATATCTTGGAAGATAAGCGTGTAGTAACTCTCGATATTGGTTTACTGGTAGCAGGAACTAAATATCGGGGTGAATTTGAAGAACGTCTCAAAAAAATTATGGATGAAATCCGCTCTGCGGGTAATGTCATCCTAGTAATTGACGAAGTTCACACCTTAATTGGTGCGGGTGCTGCCGAAGGGGCGATTGATGCGGCGAATATCCTCAAGCCAGCTTTGGCGCGAGGTGAGTTGCAATGTATCGGCGCTACTACTTTGGATGAGTACCGCAAACACATTGAACGGGATGCAGCGTTGGAAAGACGCTTCCAGCCTGTAATGGTGGGTGAACCTTCTGTTGATGAAACAATAGAAATTTTATATGGTTTGCGCGATCGCTATGAAGCACACCACAAACTGAAGATATCCGATGAAGCATTGGTGGCGGCGGCGAAATTGTCTGATCGTTATATTAGCGATCGCTTTTTGCCAGATAAAGCCATTGACTTGATGGATGAAGCGGGTTCACGGGTGCGCCTGATTAACTCCCAACTGCCCCCAGCCGCGAAGGAGTTAGACAAGGAACTACGGCAAATCTTAAAAGAAAAAGATGATGCAGTCCGTTCCCAGGACTTTGATCGGGCAGGAGAACTGCGTGATCGGGAAATGGAAATCAAAGCCGAAATCCGCACTATTGCTCAAACTAAGAGTAACGGTGCTAGTGGTGACGGTGTTGAACCTGTAGTTACAGAAGAAGACATTGCTCACATTGTCGCTTCCTGGACAGGTGTACCGGTGAACAAACTCACCGAGTCTGAGTCCGAGAAGTTGCTGCACATGGAAGACACCTTACATCAGCGGCTCATCGGTCAAGAAGACGCTGTGAAGGCTGTTTCCAGGGCTATTCGTCGCGCTCGCGTTGGCTTGAAGAATCCGAATCGGCCGATTGCTAGTTTTGTCTTCTCTGGTCCGACTGGGGTAGGTAAAACCGAATTAGCGAAATCCTTGGCTTCCTACTTCTTCGGTGCTGAAGAAGCCATGATTCGCTTGGATATGTCCGAATACATGGAGCGTCACACCGTCAGTAAATTGATCGGTTCACCTCCTGGTTATGTCGGTTACAACGAAGGTGGTCAGTTAACAGAAGCTGTCCGTCGTCGTCCTTACACTGTGGTGCTATTCGACGAAATCGAAAAAGCACACCCCGATGTGTTCAATATGCTTTTGCAGATTTTGGAAGATGGGCGTTTAACTGACGCGAAAGGTCGCACGGTGGACTTTAAGAACACTTTGCTGATTTTGACTTCCAACATTGGTTCTAAGGTGATTGAAAAAGGTGGTAGCGGTATCGGCTTCGAGTTCTCTGAAGATGCGACTGAGACACAATACAACAGAATTCGCTCTTTGGTGAATGAGGAACTGAAGCAATACTTCCGTCCTGAGTTCCTGAACCGGTTAGATGAAATTATCGTCTTCCGTCAGTTGAATAAGTTGGAAGTTACCCAAATTGCCGAAATCATGCTCAAGGAAGTGTTTGGTAGGTTGACGGAAAAAGGCATTGTCTTAGAAGTCACTGACCGCTTCAAGGATCGCTTGATAACTGAGGGTTATAGTCCTAGTTACGGTGCAAGGCCATTACGTCGGGCAATTATGCGCTTATTGGAAGATAGTTTGGCGGAAGAAATTCTGTCTGGACGCATCAAAGATGGCGATACTGCTCTTGTTGACGTTGATGAAAATGGCATTGTTCAAGTTAGTTCTCAACAAACACGGGAGTTGTTACCCCAAGGTGTTGAGTCTTAGTTAGGTTTTTGTAATTGTTAATTGAACGGTGGAGGATTTCAGTTCTCTACCGTTTTTTTTGTTTCGCGCAAAGGCTCAGAGAGGAGAAGGAGTGATATATTCGTTATAATGAGTTTTATTGAGGAGTATGGGTCATTCCTACATCTGAGCAAAAAACGCAGTTATTTATTCTGTGTTGTTGGTTAACTAAACTATGTTTTAGTAATAGTCAAAGATTAATTGAAAGTGAAGAATAACTATTATGATTTTTACTGATGTCGTAGAAGCAATAAAAGGGTTTTCAATTGAAGAAAAGTTACAAATTCAATTGTTATTGCAGCAATATTTAAGAGAAGAACGCCGCGAGGAAATTTATCAAAATTTGCAAGCACCGAAGCGAGAAGAAGAAAATGGTGAACTCACTTTTTCTGCAAATATTGATGAATTAAAACAACAGTTTCTCAGCCGTCGTGAACTTATAAAGTTACCTCTAGAAGAACGAAAAAAGATTTTAGCGTCACAATCTGATTTAATGTTAGAGCATTACCAGCAAGACACAGAATGGCAAGAATTACAAACGGGAGACTTAATTGATTACTAATTCTTCTATTCCTAAACGGGGTGATATCTGGCTAACTAATTTTGATCCAACTGTGGGAGCAGAAATTAAAAAAGTAAGACCCGCTATAATTGTCAGTTCTGATGGTGTTGGTAAGTTACCAATTAAATTAATTGCACCAATTACAGATTGGAAGGAATATTATGCTGAAAATATTTGGCACGTTAAGATTGAGGCAAATATCAAGAATAGTTTGTCGAAAGATTCTGCTGTAGATATTTTACAATTGCGTGGCGTAGATGTACAAAGATTAATTCGTAAAATTGGAGAATGTTCGAGTGAAATAATGGAAGAAATTGCTGCGGCTATTGCGGTGGTGGTTGAGTATAATGAATAGTATGTATGATGCTGGAATGATAAAGATTGTGGTAAAAATAAAAAAAATTCGCTTTTGATTAAAAAAACGAAAAAATATTTATATGATTTTATTCAATTTATACAATTATATTGGTCTAATAAAAACTTGAACTATCATACCATCTGTAGTTTTGCTTAAATCGTTTTCAAGACCACGAGGATTTTTGATTCTTCTTTCTGGATCATAAACAAAACAAATGAGAGTTTTACAATCAGGATGTGATTTATAACGAGTAATGTCTATAATTAATTGTTCTCCAACTTTTTTAGCAGTAAGATTTTCACTTGTCTTTTTAAGTTCAATAATAGTTTGTTCCTGCTTTAAAAGAAAGTCAACTCTTGAAGATCCACCGGCATAACTTGGAGTCGGTTCCTCATCTTTGATATCATCAAAATATAAAGTTAGTAAAGCATGAAATAAATCCTGAACATCATACTCATCAATAATTTCTATTGTACTTCTGTTACTATGTCTGTTTTTTATTTGTCTTGCAAATAAATCAAATTTATTGCAAAGAATTTTAATTTTATCTAAAGTGAGAATAATAGGTTGTTGATTGATGTTGTTTTCGTCCCAATAATCTTCTATTTCCTTGATCATTGATTCTAAAATTGGGCATCCTTTTTCTAAGCCTTGCTTTAATTGTCGTTCATATTCTTGTTGATTAGTCAAGGAATTAGGAGCAGATATACTATAAAAAATATTTTTAAATTCCTCTATATGTCGAGAATCTTTTTCAAATATTTGTTCAATCAAAATTTCTGTATCTCGTTTCCATTTAATAAAGAGTTTTTCTTTTTCTCTATATTGTGTTCCTGGAATTATGTATTTTAAATTATCAATTAATTGAATTTGACGTTTAAGTTTTTCGATGGCCTCTTCTTTTTTCATTTTTTTCACCCTGATTTACAACATAGCTGCATTGTAACATTTATGATCACTAACGCGAAAGATGTCGTTTAGTAAAGCTTACCGAAGCGATCGCTCTTAGTTAAACTATACTGGAGATGTGCAATTATGCGGAACCCAGTACCAAAGGCGATAGCGAAGCGCTGACTGAAGGTATCGCTTGATCAAGTATAATAAACTAATCACGAAAAAGGATGAAATAAAATGCAAGCTATTCTCCTCAGCAGCGAAGAAGTCGCAAACCGTGCCAAAGAATTATATGAAAATGGTATTCGTCAACAAGTAGAAACTGATGAAAACATCGGTAAAATGATAATTATTGATATAGAAACAGGTGAATATGCTATTGATAAAACAGGCATAGAATCAGCGCATTATTTACGGAATAAAAACAGATTTGCTCGACTTTTTGGTATTCGCATTGGTTACAAAGTGGCTGCATCATTTAGTGGAGAAATGGAGCGTGATTATCCATGATAACTGGCATTATCAAAAATGGACGTGCAACTGTTAATGTCATATTTCGATTAGAAAATCAACCAGATTTTACAATTGAATTTGTGATTGATACAGGGTTTACAGAGTTTCTTTCCTTACCGACCGCAGCAGTTAATCTCTTAGGTTTTCCTTGTGTTTATGATATGTATGCAACTTTAGCAGATAATAGCCGTGTGCTTTTACCAGTACATCAAGCTACCATTATCTGGAATGGAGAAGAAAGAGTAGTTAATGTTTTAGCTACAGGAAAGCGTTCCTTATTAGGAACTGCTTTACTTGACGGTTATAAACTATCTATCCAATTTACAGAAGGTGGTTTAGTAACAATTGAAGAATTATAGTTTAATATTACAGCACTATGTTAGGCGTTTAAATTCCTGAATCCTTACGAGAATTAATTTTTCCCTACCATTTTTCATAGATATTAAATGCGGTCTTTTCTTTCCCCTCAATGTGAATTATGACTATTTATTTCTCCACAACAGCCAATTTCAAAGGATACAAAGGCTCAGATCCATTTAACTGCCAAATTCTGAACACCAATACAGAAGCAACAGTTAACCATACACAAGAAAAAGATAAAATCATTCCCGCTAAAGGAACAGTTTGCCAATAAATTGCTGTTACGACTATAGCCGATAACCAAGGCCCTAAAATCACCACAGGAACAGCCGCACCTAATCTCCGTTCTACCGTAAAAATCGTATTCCAAGTATCTCCTAAAGCCAGATGTACCACAAACAGAATTAAAGGTAATACCAAAAATTGGTGATTCATTTCCTGCCAAACTAATACAGAAGAAATTACTCGCAATACAGCAATGAACATCCAAACTATGGGAAATGCTAAAGGTGGAGGAGACCATCTTGGTCTAATTACCTGGTCATAAGTTGTCCGAGAACGGGTATTATCTAAAAGCGAAAAAATGCGGGAACGGATACTTAATAATGCAAAAAATAATGCCGTGACTAAAGTGCTAAACCAACTGGGAAAAGCAGAATTATTGTCAATTAAAATTACTAATTTTTCCATTCCCAGCAACACAAGAATCATCACTCCTATTTGCAGAATAGTCCCTAATTTATAAACTAAAACTGCCTTGATATCTAATTCTTGTGTATCCGTTACTGATGTATTTAGAGACTGTTGTTGATTGCCAGTTTTTACCCCCATCACCATGTTTACAAACTGTTCAAGTATGCCACTATTATTGGATTGATTCATAATTAAGAGATAGTGAGTAGTTTGTAGTTAGTCCGCTTGAATTTTAACTTAATTAATTGCCAAAAATTTTCTGAATTGGTGTGTCAATAAATAGAACTAGGAAATCATTCAATCCTCAATAATCTGAATTTCCTCAAGTTGATTAATCACCACATCTGCACCTTTAACATTATCTGCCCTCCCAATCCAAGTAATACCAATACAGCCAGCAGCTTTAGCATCACGTGCCATTTGCATATCACCCACAGAATCACCTACCATTAAAGTTGCCCCTGGTGCTACTCCCAAGGCTTGACAAGCTTCTAAAAACAGGGCTGGATCTGGTTTACTTGGACCCTCATCAACTCCCTTTTCCAGTTGCAAATAATCGCTTAATTGGTGATTAATCACAAATTTCTCTACATCTTCAGTAGTTGCGGCTGACAGAATCCCCAATTTTAATCCCGCTACTGACAAAGACTGTAATACCTCCAAACTACCCACAAATAAAGGTGAGGAAGTTTTGCTAACATATTGATCAGCCTCTTCTAAAGCTTGACGGGCAATTTTCAAAGATTCAAACCATCCTCTTCCGGTTTCCGCAATATAGGCTGCTGCTGCAACTTCCGTTTCTTTGCGACTCGCTACTGATATTAAACCCGCTGGATCTAAAAAATCGCCATTAATACCAAAAGCCATTAACAATGGTTCACCAATACCGGGAATTTGCGCGTCTATTATCTGCGTTGCTTTTTGTGCCAACGTTATTAAATATGACTCGGAATCTTCTAAAGTCCCGTTTTTATCAAATAAAATTGCTTCAATATGAGAAAACGCAATGTTTTTACATTTAATAGTTACCATATTTTTCAGTTGTTAAAGAACAGGGAATAATTCAATTGAATAGCCAATTGCCATAAAAAAAGAGGGAAAAACCCTCTTAATTCAATACTTTCATGATCTCAGTTGTAGGTAATTACAACTATCAATCTATGATTCAATAGCCGCTGGGATCTCTTCTTCAATTTCTGTTGCTGCGGGAATTTCCTCCTCAGCTACAGCTTCCACAGGTGCAATTTCTTCAGCGCCTTCCACAGGTGCTACTTCCGCAGGTATAGTAATACCTTGCTGTTTGGCAAGCAATTGTTCCCGATACTTAGCTGCCATTTCTTCAGCCTTATCGTAAACCAAATCACGGTTCTTGATCATGTCACCAGGTTCTGGTTCTAACTGTTTGGTAGACAGTGAAATCCGTCCCCTTTCTGCATCCAAGTCAATGATCATTACTTTCACTTCATCATTGACATTGAATACACTATGAGGAGTGTCAATATGCTCGTGGGAAATCTCAGAAATGTGTAGCAGTCCGCTCACGCCACCAATATCAATGAAAGCACCGTAAGGTTTGATACCGCGAACAGTACCAATAACCACTTCGCCAACTTCCAAACGGTTCATCTTCCGCTCAACCAGCGCCCGACGATGGGAGAGAACTAAGCGGTTACGCTCTTCATCTACTTCTAAGAATTTCAAGGGCAGTTCTTCGCCTACCAAATCTTCCTTGGGTTTGCGAGTGCTAATATGAGAACCGGGGATAAAGCCGCGCAATCCTTCAATTCGCACTAATGCACCACCACGGTTGGTTGCGAAAACGCCAGAACGGACAGTAGCATCTTCTGCTTGCAACTGCCGCACTCGCTCCCAAGCCCGCATATACTCAATCCGACGAATTGAAAGGGTGAGCTGACCATCTTCATTTTCATCGGTAAGAATGAAAAATTCCCGTGTTTCGTTTGATTGTAAGACTTCTTCCGGGGCATCGACCCGGTTAATAGACATTTCTTGTATGGGTATATATGCTGCGGTTTTCGCACCTATGTCAATCAGAGCGCCGCGCGGCTCTATACTGAAAACTGTACCCGGTACGACATCTCCAGGGCTGAAGTGATAGTCGTATTTATCAAGTAGAGCAGCGAAATCTTCGTGGGTAAATCCAATTTCTGTAGCGGTTAAGTTCTGATTGACCATGCTAATGTATTCCTGGGTCTAGTCTCCGTAAAGGTTTTGTCATAAATTCAGTTTATATGTAAGTAGTGGGAGGACAATTTCCACTTACATTGCTGTCTTATCCTAGCTTAGAATAGCTAGTCTTAACACATATCAACTTCCAGACATAAAATTATATCATATATGGCAGTGAATAGGGAATGGGTAATGGGTCATAGGGAGCAGGTGATATCTGAGTTTTAATTCTCACATTCCGCACTTCATTGTGTAGTACAGGCACAAGTGTAATAAGTAGCAGAAATAGTTTAAATATAAACACATAGTTTAGTTAGTAATAAATATAGGCAGTAATATAATGATTGCCAACGAATTCAAATTAATAAGGTGTTGACAATAAATTCAGGAGCAAAAATGAGAGAATGAATCTGAATTAAATAAAAATACCAAAAAATATAACCAAAAAGAAGAACTTGGGTCTTTTAAACCAACTTCAGAAGTTGTAACTTTTACCAGGTCAGATTCTTGCTCATTTTGAGAAGTTTTGAGAACATCTGCCCATTTCGGAGCATTGCTTTTAGTTGTTTTCTTTAATTGAATTTTGAAACGGATGCGTGTTTTGTTTAGTTTGGAGAAGTTGTATCTTTCAACAACAGCGTTTTGGAGGAAGGTTTCGTTTGAGTAGCATATTGTTTTGGGAATCATATTATTTGCTCACTCCCAGATAAGCGTTAGCTTGCAACTGATAGCTACACAAATTTGTTCCCAAATATGTGATTTCAAGTTTGAGATTGCCGCAATGGCAAAACCATGCAATTCAAATTACAAAGTTAAATTGCATAGCTTTACTAATCTATTTTTTCAATCATAACTACTCTATTAGAATCACGTTTTGCTTTGCCTTTATTACATACCAAGGTAACGGTTTCATTCATTTTTAACTTGATTTTATCATTGAATTTACCAACGCTAAATAAAGACGTAATTGCTCTATAAAGATCCTCTTCACCAATTGACAAAGATTGACCTATAATCCACTCTGCTGCTACTGCTAGTTCTTCTACGGGAATTTGTTCTATTTTCCGCTTTCTATTTTCAATTGGTTGTCGCGCAAACTGCAAATTTTCCCATTGTTTTTTTGAAGTCCATATAAAATCTTGATGACACCATAATTGTTTTTGTTCAACAAGTTGATTCACTTGATCAGTAATACGTTTAGTAAGTGCTTGGGAAACTTTACTGAACGACCAACACTGAGCTACAGAACGTACAATGTCTGTAATTAAAATGGGGGCTTCAATTTCTGCTATAGATAAGATTTTTTGTTTAATGATAGGTATTGCTTCGTCATTATAAATTAATTGATTTTCTGTAGTTACAATTTTTAATTCTGCTATTTGGTAAGGGATTATAGGAGTAGGAACGCTAGAAATTTGATGAGAATTTTCTAGAGATGTTTTTGCGACAGATGAACTTTTAATAGAGTTGATTTCAGTGGGTTCGATTGCTAATGATTTTAATTGATGTAAATTTGATATGAGAGATTTATCTGTTTCAACTTGATTAGTTTTTTCAGTATTTCTAATATCTTCTTGATCAAATTCTTGAATTGCAGTTTCTAATGCTTGTTTTAATCTTTCTAATTCTTGCGCTCGTTTAAATTGCCAATCGAGTGACCAAATTCTATGTATGCGCCAATTTAAACTTTGTAATACTGATGGACGCACACCCTCCCGATCTTGTACAGTAGCGGCTGATTGATAAGTTTTCCCATCAGTTTCAATACCAAGCACATAAACATCTGATTTATGAGGATGAAATACAGCTAAATCAATACGATAATCTCCACAACCAACTTTGCAATTAACTGTATAGCCCATATCAACTAAAGCTTGATAAATTTCCTTTTCTATGCCACTATCAAAGTCATTAGTTCTTAAAAACTGAGTGGTATTTGATGTACCTAATTTTTCTGCAAATTCTAGAAAATCTTTGAGATGACTAACTCCAATTGTATTGGTACGGTTTAAATCAATTTGAGAAGCAGTTATTGTTGAAAAAATACGTAAACATAGACGCGCACGAGTAAGTGCAACATTAAGTCTCCTTTCTCCACCAGCATTGTTTAAATTACCAAATTTCATGGACATTTGACCATGTTGAGTAGGAGCATAACAAATACTAAATAAAATTTCATCTCGTTCATCTCCCTGAACACTTTCTAGATTTTTAACAAATACTTTTTCACTAAATTCTTTATCAAAATGTGGTTCGATTTCTGGGTATTTCTTACGAGCATCTTCTAATAATTGATCAATTACTTCTTTTTGTGACAAACTAAATGTAATTATGCCAAATGTGCGTTCATGTCTTTGATAAGTGCGTAATTGTTGCACTAAAAATTCTACCAATACTGTGGCTTCTCGTTTATTTGTTCTTTCTCCTGGTTCATAAAATCCATCAGGAGTGTGATGCCATTTTAAACCCAAGGAAGGATTAAAACTATTTGCGGTTGGGAAAATAGTTAGTTTACCATCATAGTAATTTCTATTACTAAAATCAATTAAAGTTTCATGACGACTGCGATAATGCCATTGCAGCATTTGTTCAGGAAATTGACTAGCGATCGCCTCATCCAGTAAACTCTCTAAATCTACAATATCATCTTCATTTGTGATAGAATCACTATTATTTTTACCTACTGAGCGAGTTGGTGGCATTTGTTTAGAGTCACCAACTATAATAACTTGTTTTCCTCTAGCGATCGCTCCAATTGCATCATGAGTTTCTAACTGGGATGCTTCATCAAATACAACTAAATCAAATTTTGTACCATCAGCAGGTAAATATTGAGCCACAGATAAAGGACTCATAAAAAAACAAGGTTTTAATCTCGGTAAAAGATTGGGAATTTTTTTAAAGAAAGACCTAATAGATATATGTCCTTTTTGTTTCAGGTTTTCTTTTTTAATAATCCCTATTTCTGAACCCTCAAAAACTACATTATTTCCAGGTAGTTTTTCTGCTAAATTAGCACGGATAAAATCTTGACAGAGTTTTAAATATTGCTTTTGTAATTGACTAAATTTCTCTATTTTTTGCGATTGTTCTCCACCTTCAAAATTACATAATACAGGTTGAGTATCAAAATTTTTCACAAACCAAGGTCGCAGAATAGACTTTAATAAAACCTTGTGAATATCTTCTAATTCAATCTCTCCCTGACGATGAGCTTCTACTAATGGGTTAAGATTTTTTTGTGCTAATTCAGAGCAAATTTGATTGTAAAGACACCAATTTGGAAAATCTGACTTATGAAGACTGAGTTGAGTAAGTAAATTATGCAACTGGTTAATAAAATTCTGACTGGAACTGTCAATAATTTCATTTTCAGTCTGAATTTTTCCCATAAATTGATTTAAAGTTAATTCTAAATCATTAAAACTCTGAATCAAATTATTTGTTTTATCTTGTATTTGTGGATAGTGAATGACTTTTTCTGTAGCTTTTGATTTCATTTTCTCAATAATCTGCATAAATTCATCATCAAGCGTGAGAATAAAGTTATAAAAGCGATGACTTCTTTCTAACAGTCCTTGTAATTCACTGATATTGTTATAATCTGGTTTCCAAACTGGAGCAAATAATTTATCAAGTTTTTGTTTTTGCCTTTGCAGATTTTCATGTAGTTTTTTAAATTCTAAAGCTAATCGCAAATCTTTAATAATTTGTTCATTGTCAGGTAGTTTACCTTTAGTAAAAGAACGGAGAGCGAAACGGGGAATAATTTGTAAAAACCAACGTAATAAAGGAAAGGATTTCTGCACTTGTTCAAAGGTTTTTAACTGTTTTTCTAAATCGCAAGTATATATTTGCTCATTCCAATGTTGTGCTAATTGAGTTTGATGTTTTAATATCTGACGTGAGGACTGTAAATAACCATTAGTAAACTGATAGATATTTAACCATTTTTCTCCATCAAAAGCACCGACATAAATTCCCCCAGCAGCTAAATCAAGTCCTATTTGTGGTAATTGTCGTAATAAATTTAAAGAAGGTTTAATATCTATGGATAAAGTTGTCAAAAATGCCGTTAATGCTTTGTCTAAATTAGATAACTTGGCTTTTAGTTGATTCAGAAAATTACTGATTTCATCTTGTAGGGATAAACTTGATTCACAACAATTACTAATTTTCCAAGAATTTTGATCAATAGCACCAACTTTTCTGGCACGGATCACATATTGATCTAGTAAATTACTGAATTTTTTTAACTGCGCTTGAGTTAAATTATCTATATCTATTCCTGATAAATGGATAGATTCAATATTTTCTAGTTGTGTTAATTCTCCTAAAACTCCATACAGAGAATTACCAAGAGGATATTGATGATGCAATATTTGAGGATAACTAGCAAGTTGTTGTTTAATTTGTTCTAATTCTTCAATAATTTCTGCCAAAGGTACATTAGATAAACGTTCTTGATTTAAAGATGTTGCTAAAGAAGTAATAACTTGTTTACGGTTAGCTTTATCACTATGGAGTTCTAAACAAAAATCACCTAATCCTATTTGATTTAAACGACGTTGAACAACTTCCAAAGCTGTCATTTTTTCAGCTACAAATAAAACTGATTTACCTTTAGCTAAAAAAGCAGCGATTAAGTTAGTAATAGTTTGTGATTTTCCTGTTCCTGGTGGTCCTTGCAGTACAAAACTACGTCCTTGTAATGCTGCATAAACAGCAGAAAGTTGAGAAGAATCTGCATCAACTACCATTGGTATTTCTGACATTGGAAGAGTATCCAAAATCTGAGGTTGTATTTCTCCCACAGGATCAGCAAGAGGTTGTAAACCTCCCATAGCAATATGTTGAACTAGGGGATTTTTTAACAAAATCTCTGTATTATCCTGCAAATCTTTCCATAGGAGGAACTTACCAAAGTTAAAAGTGGTAATTACGACAGCATCTATTACTAACCATCCCGGTTGATTGGCAATAACTTTTCTAACTTCTTGGAAAGCTTTGGTAATATCAAATCCACTTTCATCTTCTGGAGGTTTAGCGAGAATTTGTATTTCTAATCCGTAATCTTTACGAATTTTTTCAAATAAAGTCACGTTTCCTAACGGATCGTTATCTCCTAAACTAAAACTAACTCGATAATTGCTGCGATTAACAGTTAAGTTAATAGGATATAAAAATAAAGGTGCTAGTTGGGGAATTTCCTTTCCTTTTTCTTTATATTGCAGTAAACCTAATGCAATATAAAGGTTACTAGCTCCGGTTTCTTCTTTACTGACAATAGCTTCTTTTTCTAATATTTTACCTGTTTTCTCCAGCCATTGTTGATTACAATTTAGTGGAATTCCATATTTTGCTAAAGCCTCCGTTCCTAATCCATGAATTGCTTGACATTTACCCTGAGATAAATCTGATGCTTTTCTTGCTAATATTTCACTTTCATCACTTCTATTTTGTAATAATTGCTGATTTCTTTGGTCTTTATCATCTGAACCTGGAATAATTTCAATTGACTGACCAGATGCAAGATAATCTTCAAACTCTGGCAATAATTTATCATGTATATCTAAAATTATGAATGTTTGTTTTTTTATGTTAACCTTTTTCAAAAAGGCTTGATAAGCGTGATTAAGTAAAGCTGTTTGATATTGCCCAATTATTCTTTGTAATTCTTGTTGTAAAAATGGAAATTCTATATTTTGATTAAAACTTTTAACATAAGCATCTAAATTAAATTGCTGACTTAAATTAAAATCTTTTCCTAATATTTTTTCTGTCTTAATACTGTTAAACATTTGTATTAACTGAGCAATTAATTTTGGATCTGTATTTTCTTGAAATTTTTCAGTATGGTCATTAATAATACCCGCTAAGTAATTTTTAATTTGTTCAATTAAAATCTCTGCAATTAATTTACTAACATCTAAGTTAGCAAGATTTAATAGTCTATTTTTTGTAGATAAATCTAATAAACTTGCTTTCCATCTCTGCAAGCGTTTTTCTACTGTTTCTGGTAACTTCTCTTTTACTTTTTGTGTGGTAACAGGTTCAACTTCTCCATTCTTTTGAGCTAATGCAGCTTGTTTTAATATTTGTTTTGCTAAACTGGTAATTTCTGCATGATCAACTTCAGTATTTTCAACTGCTTCCATCCGAATTGGTAAAGGTTTATAGCCATTATTTCTCGCAATGTTGATATCAATCGCTCTTTCAAAAAGAGAATTTTTTTCTGCTTTTAAATAGAAATAAGCTATTTGAATAGCCTTGTCAAAAGGTGGTTGAGGATAACTAGCATAAGTGCTAGAATCAAAAAATAACAGAGATTGAGATTCATATAAATTAATCAATTTTCCTACATTATCAATTATTAATTCTGAGTTAACATCTTCTTCTAGCCAAACCCCTGGTAAAACATGATTATTAAATTCAATCAATAAAGAATTTAATCCCATTTGCTCTAAACAAGCAGCAGCAAGAACAGATAAATCAGCACAAGTTCCCATCTCTTCCAGTAGAACTTGATCTGCTAAACGAATTTTTTGATATCCTTCAAAAGAAGCAGGTGGATTAATATAAGAAATTCCCAATTGTTTAAAAGCTTCATATAAAGCTTTAGTCATTTCATAAACTTTTTGAGGATTTCCTGTTTGATATCCATCTAAAGAATTGTTTCCGGTATTGCTTTTTAAAATTTCCCGTACTTGTTTCAAAACCTGCATAATTACCGGATGATTGGGAGTAACAAAACAAGCATAGGTAGCTGGAGGAACTCCACCCCAAGCATGAGAATTATAGGCTAATAATTCAACTTCTTGTTTATACTTTGCAAGAATCTCATCCTCTTGTTTAACGCTACATTCTAATATAATTCTTTCAGATTCCAATGTTTTCGCAAGTCTACCGGGAGGTAAGTGGATATCAATAACCTCAAATTTACACCCCTCTCCTCCATGAAGTCTTGGAATTGGTATATATAATGCTTCTCCAAGATCAGGAAATAAAGCTACTTCTAATATTGCATTTTCTAAAGGTGAAGGATCATTATTAACAATATATACAGGACCAACTAGAGGCACTCCTGACTGTTCAAGTGCGAAACTAAACAAGGGTTTATGTTCTACCCGAAATTCAAGATTTTGATCTGTCATAGCTGTTCTGGGATCTTTGAGTGAACTAATAAAGATAATTATACAGTAATTCAAGCATTAAGTAGGTACACAGATTCAACCTACAATGGGTTGAATCTGTGTACCTAAAATGACAAATGATATTTCTGAGTATTGCCTCTCTTGTTTATTCCTCTACTAACCCAAGTTGCTAGTTATGTGAGATATTAAATTTTAAATATTATTACTTAGACTAAAGAAATAATCCTAAAAAAGTGACATGGATTTTCTCAAATTTTATAGCTAAGTCAGTCACTTGATGCTTAATACTTAGTGATATATGATAGCAATTTTTTTAGTGCCAAATATTAATAACTCACTCAGATAGATGAATTAGAAATTAAAAACTAGGAGAATTTCCTCCATACAGAATTATCAGAGGGAAAAATGTTAGATAAAATAATCACAATCTACGCTATTGTAGACGATTTATTAAAAGCAATTGGACATACCGAGGATATTCGGTGTCAGATGAGTGATGCAGAAATTATTACTACGGCATTAGTTGGATCTATATTTTTCGGTGGCAATCATAGTCAGGCTTGCAACTATATGAAAGATCATCAGCTAATCCTCAAGA
>NZ_VIKY01000253.1:0-5329 GCF_009711925.1 Dolichospermum sp. UHCC 0352
CTCCCCTTTACAAGGGGAGGGTTAGGGTGGGGTAAAAATATTTGATACATCAACCATAACTTTTCAAACACCCTCTTAGGCATTTACCAAATATTCTTTTCCACTTATCATCATAATCCTTAATTCTACTAATATCAAATAATATCCAAATAACCATCCTGCAAATCCTGAAATCCTGGACATCCTGATTCAGACAAAATATTCACTTAATTCTGCCACAATCAAACAATATCCAAATAACCATCCTGCAAATCCTCAAATCCTGGACATCCTGATTCAGACAAAATATTCACTTAATTCTGCCACAATCAAATAATATCCAAATAACAATCCTGCAAATCCTCAAATCCTGGACATCCTGATTCAGACAAAAAAGAGGGAACATTTAAATATGTTCCCTCCACTAATTTTTGACACAAACTGCTGTTTTAGACTTGAACCGCTAGTTGTGCTTCCTTAGCTGTCAACTGTTCATAAGCAGCACGCATTTTCAACCCTGTCAATACTTGGAATAAACCAGTACCATTATTAGAACCTGGATATTCACGGTGTTGTAATAACAAGTGAGTCATCTCACCTTGATATTTAGTGGATGTTTTGCTCAAATGAGTTTCGATGTAAATTATTTCATCGAGGTTATCAAATTGACCATCTACTTCTAAAACTGAGACGTAACGACCATAGTAAACATCAGAACCGTAGTAAAGTTGCATACCGGGGTAAGAACAGGTCAGTTTGCGTCCGCAAGGAGTCCACTGAATTGTTGAACCTTCGTCAAACAGGTAGCTGGGTTCAAAGCCTTCTTTATCTTCCCGTTGTAACATCCGTACCCGCAAAACTTTACGTTCTGTATCGTTTTTAATTAAGTTTGTGGGTAATACTTGCAGAACCACGTCAGCAAATTCTCTTTGTGGTTCGATGAATTTTTCAAAATCAGGTTTACGAGAATTGATTTGTGCGAGAACATCTTCATAGCGGTGGCCTCTTTCAGCCATATCCCGTTGGATTTTCCAAGCAATTTTGACTTCATCACTGATATCAAAGTAAACGCTGAAGTCTAGAAGCGCTCTTACCCGTTCGTCATACAAGGGATGTAGCCCTTCTACGACGATAATATGATTTGGCTCAATCCATTCTGGTGGATCAATCATACCTGTCTCGTGGTTATAAATCGGCTTATGTATTTTTTGACCTTCTTTGAGAGCTTTAATTTGCTCATACATCAAGTCAAAGTTATTTGCTCTGGGATCAAGTGCAGTTATGCCTGTTTCTTTACGTTGTTTACGATCTAGGCTATGATAGTCATCTAAACAGATAACTGTCATAAATTCTTCGCCAAATAAATCAATCAACCGACGCAAAAACGTAGATTTACCGCACCCAGAGTCTCCGGCTACTCCAATTAGTACCACGCGTTCCGGCTTAGTCATAAATTCCCTCTAAATACTAAATGTGTCAATCAATAATTTTTCTCACAGCAGATTTTGAATCTAGGAGCTTACCCCAAAAGTATCGTCCCACGTTCTGGCTATCCAGCATAACGATGACAGATTTAAACAAATAACTTATCCGCCTATAGCAGTTACTCGTCCTAATTAGCCTAATTTTATAGCTGGTAAGTATTTAATCTTAGTGTTGCCCTAAATTTTAACAGAAGGGGTGTACTCTCACAAGACTTATGCTCAGAAAGAATTTAGTTCTCTAGCAATTATCTGTTTAACATTCTGCCACAGATGATACATTTTTTTTAGATTTGAGAGAAAATAGGAGTTAGGACTTCGACTTCGCTCAGTGACCAGTCAGAAGAAAGAAGGAAAAAAATAGGTTAGCGCACTGTCATGCTAGAATGGGACAAGTGGTTTTATTTCAGTAACCAAACAAGGTTATAATATACTCTTTAGGGATATTTTCTGAATGGAAAGGCTTGTCCTCATACCCAGGATTTTTGTAGTGCCAATATACTATAAAATCCTGTTTTGACAAGTCTCAAACTATGTATTTTCGGAAAAAAAGATTAAAGTGATTCACTATTAACATTCTCGCAAAGACTTATCCTCTAATTTAGAAGGTGAACAGGTGTGTTTTTTGCCATACCTACTGGTCTTGGGCGAGTGGACAGAGCAAGGCATCATGATGAATGATGTTGTTTTCCCAGATGGCTAGTTTTGTGATCCGAAAATCCGGTAAACTAAAGCTCGCAGAAGGATGGGAATGATTTTTTTTGATAAACGGTTAAGTAAATATCGGAGTGGTATAAGGAATGTACAATCAAGGTGCTGTTGAGGGTGCTGCCAATATAGAATCAGGTAGCCGCGTCTTCGTTTACGAAGTGATGGGTTTGCGTCAGACTGAAGAAACTGATCAGACCAACTACCCCATTCGTAAAAGTGGCAGTGTATTCATCAGAGTACCTTACAACCGCATGAATCAAGAAATGCGACGGATCACTCGCCTGGGCGGTAAAATTGTTAGTATCCAACCTGTTACAGCTTTAGAGCAAGTCAACGGCAAAGTTGAATTGGTAGCTGCTGAGATTACAGTTAGCAGAGATTCACAGCCAGTCAACGAAATAGTTGAATTAGCAACTGCTGACATTCCCGTTAGCACAGAAGTTAAAGCTGAGGTAAATGCTAATGAAGAGGAACATGGTAAAGCCACACCTGTAAGTAATGCTAGTGAAGCTAAAGGCTTTGCTAAATCACCAGCTAAGGAGAAAAAAGGCCAGACCATGACTCAAGCAAAAGCTAAAAAAGATGCTCATGCTGATGTTCCTGTGAACATTTATCGTCCTAATGCTCCGTTTATTGGTAAGTGTATTTCTAATGAAACCTTAGTTAAAGAGGGCGGAATTGGGATTGTTCAACATCTCAAGTTTGACCTATCTGCCGGCAACTTGCGGTATTTAGAAGGTCAAAGTATCGGGATTATTCCTCCTGGCGTAGATAAAAATGGTAAGCCTGAAAAACTCAGACTGTACTCCATTGCTTCTACTCGTCACGGCGATAATCTCGATGATAAAACAATATCCCTATGTGTTCGTCAGTTAGAGTACAAGCATCCAGAAACAGGTGAAACAGTTTATGGTGTTTGTTCTACCTATCTGACTAAAATCAAACCAGGTGATGATGTTAAAATCACAGGTCCTGTTGGTAAAGAAATGTTATTACCTGAAGATCCTGAAGCTAATGTAATCATGTTAGCAACAGGTACAGGGATTGCACCAATGCGGACTTACCTGTGGCGGATGTTTAAGGATGCAGAAAGAAAAGCTAACCCAGAATATCAATTTAAAGGATTTTCTTGGTTGCTGTTTGGTGTGCCAACATCTCCCAATATTCTTTATAAAGAAGAATTGGAAGCAATGCAAGAGAAATATCCCAAAAACTTCCGTCTTACCTATGCTATCAGCCGGGAACAAAATAATCCCGCAGGTGGCAGAATGTATATCCAAGACCGAGTTGCGGAACACGCTGATGAATTGTGGCAGTTGATTAAAAACGAAAAAACCCACACTTACATCTGCGGTTTGCGCGGTATGGAAGATGGTATTGATGCAGCTTTAAGTGCTGCTGCGGCCAAAGAAGGTGTAGTTTGGAGTGATTACCAAAAAAACCTCAAGAAAGCCCACCGCTGGCACGTAGAAACATACTAATTTGTTATTGGTCAGTGGTCATTTGTTATTGGTCATTGGTTATTAGACAATTAAAAGCAGATAATTAGTAGGTAGGGCTTATGGCTCTGCCTACAATTGTTTTATGTAAATTTCATGTGGGTGCAAAATCTGTGGCTGTTAAATTAGGAATACTTGGATTAGGTACAGTCGGAACGGGGACAGTTCAATTGTTGCAAGACAAAGTAGGTCGTCATCCGCTGTTACAGGAAATTGAAATATATCGGGTGGGTGTGCGATCGCTCACGAAACCCAGAGCTGTAGAATTATCATCAGAGGTGATAACTACGGATTTAGAAGCCATTGTTAATGATCCAGCCGTAGATATAGTTGTAGAGTTAATGGGGGGATTAGAACCCGCCCGCACACTCATGTTGGCAGCTATTAAAAATGGTAAGCACGTAATTACCGCCAATAAAGCCGTAATTTCTCGATTTGGTGCTGAAATCTTCACCGCTGCTAATGAAGCAGGTGTCTATGTGCTGCTAGAAGCTGCCGTTGGTGGCGGTATTCCTGTAATTCAACCCCTGAAACAATCTTTAAGCGTTAATCGCATTAGCGCTATCATGGGCATTGTCAATGGCACAACCAACTATATCCTCACCAGGATGCAAACAGAAGGTAGTGAATTTGATCATGTCTTAGCAGATGCTCAAAAATTAGGTTATGCTGAAGCTGACCCGACAGCGGATGTGGATGGTTTAGATGCTGGAGATAAAATTGCTATTTTGGCATCTTTAGGATTTGACGGGCGAATCAATCGGGAAGATGTCCATTGTGAAGGAATTCGTCAAGTTACAAAAACAGATATTGCCTATGCTGCTAAATTAGGATTCGTAATTAAATTACTAGGAATAGCTCAACATTTAGATGAAGATAACTCCCAACTTTCCGTGAGAGTTCATCCTACCCTAGTTCCCCACAGCCACCCTTTAGCTAGTATTAACGGTGTTTATAACGCTATTCTGATCGAGGGAGAACCGATAGGACAAGTGATGTTATTCGGTCCTGGGGCTGGGGCTGGGGCTACCGCTAGTGCAGTATCATCAGATATCTTAAATCTTGTTGCTACCCTCAAAACCAATACCACGAAACCAAATTCTCTCCTCGCTTGTAGACATCAACATTACTCGCAAATTACCCCCATTACCGAGTTAATAACCCGTTTTTATGCCCGTTTCCTCAGCAAAGACCAAGCGGGAGTCATTGGGAGATTGGGAACTTGTTTTGGCAATTATGGCGTGAGTTTAGAGTCAGTAGTCCAAACTGGTTTTCAGGGAGAACTAGCCGAGATTGTCGTTGTTACCCACAATGTCCGGGAAGGGGACTTTAGAGAAGCTTTGGCAGAAATTCAAGCAATGGAATCAATAGACAGTATTCCTAGCGTGTTGCGAGTGCTTTGAAACATAAAAAGATCAAAATATCCCCGACTTCTTTGAGAAGTCGGGGATATTGTCATTCTATTATTAATTAACAATAAGATAGTTCTTCCTTATCAAATTCATGATAACATTTTTAAAATTGTTTGTCAATACCATAAATCTCTTTTTTCCCGTTGGCGTTTTTGCGTTTTTTAGCGAAACATCATGGGATGATGATGTATACTTAACACGGCTTATTTGTTTGGCTTCCACACCCGTCAGGGAATAAATTCCCTGT
>NZ_VIKY01000254.1:0-892 GCF_009711925.1 Dolichospermum sp. UHCC 0352
CGCCCAGAGTCAACTAGGCGGCGTTAATTTTTTCTCAATTTTAAGAACTGTGAGGAATTCTTTCTATTTCCGCATAACCACTAAAAATCAATCTTTGACCTTCTGTTTCTAAACGATTTAGTCGCATTTTTACCCCATCTAAATCAAAGCGATCTAAATCAACCATATTATCCAAAATTTCTACCAATGCCAGACTTAAAGTCTGGGAAATTTCTCTTTGTGCTTCTGGAACTCCCTCAAGTTCAATCTTAGGTTCTTTGAAAGAAACCCGCCTTCTTCTTTCAATTCCGACACCAATGGTCATACTTAGGGGTATGAGTTCACCGTTGTTTAAATCGGCTTTAGCTACCAAATGCAAGCGATTTTCAGGTAATAACTTGACTTCAACTTCGGTAAAAGAAACTGGTTCACCACCAGATATTTCGATCAAAGTGGGTTCAGAAAGGTTCAGCAGCCGCTTTTTCACCAATTCCGACTCAAAAGCTCGATTAATGCCTACTTCTGATAAAATCACCTGGGCTACTGCTTGGGTGGGTTGTTTGAGAGTAAGTTTGCCACTTAAAACCGAGCCGAAGTCAATGGCTACAGCGTCGGTTTCAAAGGACATTTCCTCAACTGCGAAATCTTTGCGAATTACTAAGCCGCGACCGTTCATTTTAAAGCTATCAATGCTGCCTTGCAACAGTTTGCTGGAGGGATAGCAGCGCACAAAGACTTCTACCGACTCGCTTTGGGTAAACAGGTGGCGAATCGTTTGGCTGGCGACTGTGTTGAGCATTCGCTCTCCCCAATCGGTGCTTTTGGTATCTGTTAAACCAGTAAGTCCGCCGAACATTAGGTTTTAGTCTCTAGAAGTTCTTTATATTTTTGTAACAAATTGTGAACAATTATG
>NZ_VIKY01000254.1:996-2545 GCF_009711925.1 Dolichospermum sp. UHCC 0352
TGCTTTGCCTGTACGGGCGAAGCATTTGGAGAACTGTTTTTGGCAATGACCGATAATTTATCTTCCAAATGCTTCGCCCCTACTGACAACTATAAAAAACGGGGTTTTAAAAATGCGTGTTTGCGTAATTGGTACTGGTTATGTTGGTTTAGTAACAGGTGCTTGTTTGGCTCATATTGGCCATGATGTAATTTGCATAGATAATAACGAAGAAAAAGTAAAGTTAATGAAGTCTGGGCAGTCGCCGATTTTCGAGCCAGGACTCTCGGAAATTATGCAGTCTGCCATTAGTAGTGGCAATATTCAATTTTCTAGTGATCTCGCGGCTGGTGTTAATCATGGAGAAATCCTGTTTATTGCCGTGGGAACTCCTCCTTTACCCAATGGTGAAAGTGATACCCGATATGTAGAAGCTGTGGCTCGTGGCATTGGCGAAAATCTTCAAGGTGGCTATAAGGTAATTGTCAACAAATCTACTGTCCCTATTGGTTCTGGTGACTGGGTAAGAATGATTGTTTTAGACGGGATTGCTGAACGTCAAAAAACATTGCTGGTATCTGGTGATACAGCTAGTGATGATAAATTATCGAAGATTGCTAATGATTTTGATGTCGTCAGTAATCCAGAGTTTCTCCGGGAAGGTTCAGCAGTTCATGATACATTTAACCCTGATCGGATTGTCTTAGGTGGCAATAGTCAACAAGCCACTGGCATGATGAAAGAACTATATGCGCCAATTGTCGAACGCAAATTTGCGGCTGATAAATCTTTGCCTCCTGTTCCAGTTTTGGTAACAGATTTAAGTTCGGCAGAAATGATTAAATATGCCGCTAATGCCTTTTTAGCCACCAAGATTAGTTTTATTAATGAAGTTGCTAATATATGCGATCGCGTGGGTGCGGATGTTACCCAAGTAGCAAAAGGCATCGGTTTAGATTCCCGTATTGGTAGCAAGTTCTTACAAGCTGGCATTGGTTGGGGTGGTTCATGTTTTCCCAAAGATGTTTCTGCCCTGATTCACACCGCTGATGATTATGGCTATGAAGCCCAACTCATGAAAGCCGCTGTCAGTGTTAACGAACGCCAACGCTTAATTGCCCTAGAAAAACTGCAACAGGCTTTAAAAATCCTCAAAGGTAAAACTGTGGGACTACTCGGTTTAACCTTCAAACCAGATACAGACGATTTACGGGACGCACCGGCACTAATCTTGATTGAACAACTCAACCGACTGGGAGCTAAAGTCAAGGCTTATGACCCCATTATTTCCCAAACAGGAATGCGTCATGGTCTTTCCGGTGTATTAGTAGAAACTGATGCGGAAAGACTAGCAGATGGCTGTGATGCTTTGGTACTTGTCACCGAATGGCAACAGTTCAGCACTTTGGACTATGGGAAAATGGCAAAATTAATGAACCACGCCGTTATGATTGATGGTCGTAATTTCCTTAACCCCCAAGCAATGGTAAAAGCTGGATTCCAATACGTGGGCGTGGGGAGGTAGGGGAGGTTGGGGAGGTAGGGGAGGTTGGGGAGGTTGGGGAGGTTG
>NZ_VIKY01000255.1:0-10063 GCF_009711925.1 Dolichospermum sp. UHCC 0352
TCAGTCCCTTTAGGGCTGAGTTACTGACTCTAGTCGAGGCTTTTTCTTTTTCCATGATGTGTTAGAAAATGGTTCTAATTCTCCTTGGGTAAATTGGTTTAAAATTCAAGATTGGCCGCTTGCCCCTTATGATGGTAATTTACCTGCTAACTATGATGCTTGGGCGGGGATTCGCTCTTTACCAACCTTTAATCATGATCATCCAGATGTGAAGGAGTATATCATGAAAATTGCCGAATATTGGCTGGAATTTGGCATTGATGGTTGGCGGTTAGATGTGCCTTATGACATTAAAATTCCGGGTTTTTGGCAGGAATTTCGCCAACGAGTTAAAGGTATTAATCCTCATGCTTATATTGTCGGTGAGGTTTGGACAGATGCCCGTGAATGGCTCGATGGTACACAGTTTGATGGGGTATTGAATTATTTATTTAATGAGGCAGTGCTGGCGTTTGCAGTAGGCGATAAAGTAGTATTAGAATTCGTAGAATCTCAGAGTTATTATCCCTATCCTCCTTTAGATGCGGCTGGTTATGCAGCCAAAATTCACAGCCTTTTGGAACTGTATCCTTGGGAAATTCAACTAACACAATTAAACATTCTCAGTAGCCATGACACAGCCAGATTAATTAGCATTGCTGACGGTGATCAAGCAAGTGTAGAATTATGTAATCTCTTATTATTCACATTTCCCGGTGCGCCTAGTATTTACTATGGTGATGAAGTGGGTTTACCTGGAGGAATAGATCCTGATTGTCGCCGTGTTTTCCCTCCTGAATCTGACTGGAATTCCAAAATTTTAAATACTCATAAACAATTAATTGCTATTCGGCAAAATTATCCGGCTTTGCGAATTGGTAAATACCAAGTTCTCTATGCAAAAGAAACAGTTTATGTATTTGCGCGAATTTTAGAAAGTGAAGAATTAATTATTGCTGTGAATATAGGAACTGAAACTATTACAGTCAACCTAGATTGTAGTAGTTTACAAAGTCAACCAAATCAAGTTTTATTTGGGAATGGGGAAATTATCTGGAAAGAGGAAAATGTTTGTTTAATTATTCCTCCCCGTAGTGGTTTGATTTGGGGATAATTAAGAGGTTGTTTGAAAACTTTTTCGTGTGGGATCTGATCCCCCTAAATCCCCCTTTCCAAGGGGGACTTTGAGGAATTTAGCCCCCCTTTGTAAGGGGGGTTGGGGGGATCTCGATTAATTCTGATACTTTTCAAACATCCTCTAAAAAATATTTATGCGTGATATTTTTTTTGCTGGTGGTGGGTATTCTATATTGTAGGAGTGATGCTGCAATTTGGATAACAGCAATTTTTGATACATGGCTACTTCAGGAGATGATTATTTAGTTCAGCGCGGTAAGCAGATTGAGCGAAAGAAAAGAATTGTTACATATATTGGAATGGTTTCATTTGGTGGTTCAATGTTGTTTGGAGGGGTTAATACCATCAAACAGGCTTGGGAAAAACCAAAGCAAGCAGTAGTTCAATCTGCTGAGACTGATTTACAGAAACTGGTTAAGGGGTATGAGTTGGTTTTACAACGTGAACCAAATAATCAAACTGCACTTGAGAAGTTGTCTATGATTCGATTGCGAATGGGGGATAATAAAAGTGCGATCGCTTTGATGGAAAGGTTGGTAAAATTACATCCACAGAGACAGGATTATCAAACTGTTTTAGCGAATACAAAGAAGACAATAGGAAAATAAAAATCATATCAGAATTGTTTATAATATAGTTTGATGAGATATAAAACTATATCTCGTCTTAGCTAACACCAAACATATTCTTCCAAAATGGAAAATTATGGACACCCTGAAACTTGCTCCTTCAACACAGTTACCAGATCATACTCAATTACCCTGTGAAGATGGAAATTTCGTGAAAAATTTTCAAGAACATCCTCAAAGTATTCTGTTAACAGAATCTATCTGGTCAAAATTACAAACAATTCATCCAGATAAGCAATTTTGCATAGGACAAGATAGCGGTATTTATTGGCGGATTACAGAACCACCAGAACGAGGTGCAGAAGCGCCAGATTGGTTTTATGTTCCTGATGTGCCACCGGCTCTAAATGGTCAAATGCGCCGTTCTTATGTGATGTGGCAAGAATTAGTTGCTCCCCTAATTGTCATTGAATTTGTATCAGGTAATGGTAGAGAAGAAAGGGACGAAACTCCATATCAAGGAAAATTTTGGGTTTATGAAAAAGCGATTAGAGTACCTTTTTACGGTATTTATGAAGAAAAGAAATCATTATTAGAATTATATCATTTAATCGAAGGACAATATCACCTGATGCCACCTAATGCAAGGGGTCATTATGTGATTGAAAAAATGGGTGTTGAATTAGGAATTTGGCAAGGAACATATAAAAATGTCGAGTTACCTTGGTTAAGGTGGTGGGATTTAGCAGGAAATTTCTTGTTAACAGGAGAAGAACAAGCTGAACAAGAAAAACAACGGGCGGAACAGGAAAAACAACGGGCTGATAAATTAGCAGCGAAATTGCGAGAATTAGGCGTTGAATTTGATGATTGAGTAATCTGATATGATGTAAAACCTCTATCCCGCAAGGAACTCAAGTTCCTTGCTAATAGCGAAAGTCATCTAAAGATGACTAAATATTAGGAAAGTTTATTAGTCCGTTTTAACGGACTTGAACTATGAGACTGGGAATTAATTCCCAGGCGGGTTATGGGTTTTATTCCTTAAATACAAGGTATGGAAGCGGTGACTGCGGTGAGTATGTAGAGAAGAATCAATTGCGTTTCTAAAATCACTTGGATATTTGTTAATAATTGTATCATAAAATATGGATAGATTATAGCAGGAGTCAAGGGATTGATACTGACATTTTTATGTCAATTGTAAATATCTGTGAAAATTAACATTAGTATATCCAGAAAGTGATAGATTTCTGGAAATTGTGGGTACTCTCTATATATAGGTAGGGGTAATTGAGGGGGTTAAGGAGTGAAGTAAGCGATCGCTTTGATGGAAAGGTTGGTAAAATTACATCCAGATAGACAGGATTATCAGACTGTTTTAGCAAATGTGAAGAAATAGCAAAATTCGGAATAATTAATAAGTCAAAAATAACACACAAGTTAAGTATGCCTATATCAGTTAAATGTAAAATATGTGGATCTAATACAAACTTTTTTTCTCACAGTATTGTATTAAGTA
The DNA here is from genome assembly GCF_009711925.1 of Dolichospermum sp. UHCC 0352. Lineage (NCBI taxonomy): Bacteria > Bacillati > Cyanobacteriota > Cyanophyceae > Nostocales > Aphanizomenonaceae > Dolichospermum > Dolichospermum sp. UHCC 0352. Next base: position 3,208 of record NZ_VIKY01000255.1, read on the forward strand.
AATATAAAGTTAATTATTTTCAATGTCTTCATTGTAGTTTTGTTCAAACAGAAGAGCCTTACTGGTTAGGGGAAGCTTATTCTAATATCATAACAAAAAGCGATATTGGTTTAGTATTTCGCAATCATTATTGTTCACAAAAAGCATCTCAAATCATTTTTAATATCTTTGATCATGGGGCTAAATTTTTAGACTATGGGGGCGGATATGGTCTGTTTGTTAGTATGATGAGGGACTTAGGCTTTGATTTTTATTGGTTTGATAAATTCTGTAATAATTTATTTGCTCAAGACTTTGAAATAGAGAAAAATAACTATTATGAGTTAGTAACTGCATTTGAAGTTTTTGAACACTTTGTCAATCCTATTGAAGAGATAGAAAATATTTTACGTTTTTCTAAAAATATTTTATTTAGTACAGAGATTTTGCCTACAGATAATCCTAAACCCAATGAATGGTGGTATTATGTACCTGAGGAAGGACAGCATATATCAATATATACATTTAAGTCCTTATCAGAAATTGCGGATAAATATAACTTGAATTTTTATTCTAGTGGCACATCTAATAATGGTATATCTTTACACCTGTTGACAGAAAAAAATCTAGCACCTGATGTTTTTAAGAACTTGTGTCATAGTCAGCTTGGAACACTAAAAAAAATATCTTTAGTGAATAATGGAACGCAGATTAAAATAGCGTTAGATATTGCTGTACTAGGTTTAGGAACTATATTTGAAACTGCTAAAACTGGAGTTTTTAGAGTAACAGAGTATCTTTTAAAAGGATTAATAAAATCCCCTCAGTGTTGTGTCTATTTATGTACGAGTGTTCCTGATGTATTTGATGCTTGTCAAACTTATATAAATCAAAATCTTGAATATAAAAATCTTCCTTTATTTAACTTATCAGAACTAAGATATCAAAATATAGATATTTATCACTCTACCTATTATCCTTTACCGAATAATATTTACTTTGCCACAAGAGTTGTCACTATTTGTGATTTAATCCCTATTCTTTTCCCGGAGTATTTTAATAATAATTCAGAGCATATAGTTAAAAATACTATAGATCAGATAGATAAAAATGATTTTGTCTGCTGTATTTCTGAATCAACAAAGCAAGATATTTGTAAATATCAGCAAAATATTGATGCAAAGCAAGTATTTGTTACATATTTAGCAGCTGATAAAGAAAAGTTTTATCCTTGCAATGATCAGGAATTAACTATTAACACGAAACAAAAATATAAAATACCAAATCAACCTTATCTTTTAAGTTTATCAACCCTAGAGCCAAGAAAAAATATAGCTCATATTATCCGTTCTTTTTTGACATTGATTGAAAACAAAAATATTAATGATCTTAATCTTGTATTGATAGGTACAACAGGATGGCAATATGAAGAAATTTTTACAGAAATAGATAAAGCTCAAGAATTAAAAAACAGAATTATTATTACCGGTTATCTTCCCGATGAAGATTTAGCTCCTTTGTATTCAGGTGCATTAGCATTCATATATTTATCTTTATATGAAGGTTTTGGCTTACCACCATTAGAAGCTATGCAATGTGGAACTCCAGTAATAACGTCTAATACTTCTTCATTACCTGAAGTGGTTGAAAATGCGGGAATTATGCTTGCTCCTAATCATGCGATAGGGCTTTGTGATGCCATATTTAAGTTATATTCTGAACCCGAATATCGAGAAAATTTAGCTAAAAAATCTGTTCAACAGGCTCAAAAATTTAGTTGGGATAAATATGTTCAAGAAACCATCAAAATTTACGAATTAGCTAAAGAAAAAGCAAAAACTTTACCTCCTCGTAATATTTTAATTGATGCAGTATTTTTCCAACTATATCAAACAGGCATTGCTAGAGTTTGGCAAAGTCTTTTAGAACAATGGGCAAACACAGAATTTGCTAATCATATTCTAGTCTTAGATAGAGCCAATACTGCGCCTAAAATTAACGGTATTCGTTATCGGACAATTTCCGCCTATAACTATAACAATACCGAAGCTGATAAACAAATGCTGCAAGATGTTTGTCATGAGGAATCAGCAGAATTATTTGTTTCCACCTACTATACCACACCGATAGAAACACCTTCGGTATTTATGGCTTATGATATGATTCCCGAAGTATTAGGAGGAAACTTAAATGAACCTATGTGGCGTGAAAAACATAACGGTATACAACACGCATCATCTTATATTTCCATCTCTGAACATACAGCCAAAGACTTACATAAATGTTTCCCTGATATACCCTTAGAATCCATTACTGTTGCTCACTGTGGTGTAGATCCTCTTTTTTCTCCTGCTTCTGAAAAAGAAATTAATACTTTCAAACACAAGTATGGCATTAATAAACCTTATTTTCTCTTGGGTAATTTACAAGGATATAAAAATTCAATTCTTTTTTTCCAAGCCTTGAGTCAATTAGTCAATAAACAAAGTTTTGATATTATTTCTACTGGCGCAGGCAACCAATTACCTTCAGAATGGCGACAATATATCCCAGGGTGTACTTTTTATGGACTGCAATTAACTGATGAAGAATTGCGATTAGCTTATGCTGGTGCAGTAGCTTTAGTTTATCCCTCTAAATATGAAGGTTTTGGAATGCCAGTAATAGAGGCTATGGGCTGTGGTTGTCCGGTAATTACCACCCGTAACGCTTCCCTTCCCGAAGTCGCAGGAGCAGCGGCTATTTATATAAATGATCATGATGTTATGGGATTAGCAGATGCTTTATGTGAAGTCCAAAAACCCAGTATCAGAAATAGTTTAATCAATGCAGGTTTAGCACAGGCTAAAAAGTTCTCTTGGAGAAAGATGGCTGAAACTGTTAGTAATGCTTTAGTTAATGCAACACAGTTGTCTTTAAACCTCAGAGATATTAACTTAATTATATTCCCAGATTGGTTACTACCAGAAGATGAACTAGGTTTAGAGTTACAAGAGGTGATTCAAACATTAGCAAATCATTCTGAAAATAAAAAAATTACTCTGATTATCCACACAGGTAATATTGCTATTGAAGATGCAGAAATGTTTTTATCTAGTGTAGCTATGAATCTGTTAATGGAAGATTTAGATATTAGCGATACCATAGATATTTCTCTGGTAGGTAAACTAGGGGATATGCAATGGCAATCTTTATTACCCCGCATTTATGGTAGAGTTATCTTGAGTAATGAAGCTAAAATAAATTTAGCACAAATACCAGTTAGTAACTTAGAAAGTTATCCATTGGATAGTTTGATAAGTCAATTTTAAGAGTCTTAGAAATGTAGGTTGGGTTAAGCAATAGTGCAACTTTTGATTCTTTTTGATAGCTGAAGTCCTTGTATTTCACTCAGAGGGTGTTTGAAAAGTTATGGTTGATGTATCAAATATTTTTTACCCCACCCTAACCCTCCCCTTGTAAAGGGGAGGGAACTGGATTTTTATTGTTTCCCCCCTTTACAAGGGGAAAGGGGGGTAGCAATGTGATGAAAATTACGGAATACCACTTTTCAAACATCCTCTCAACCAAGAACCGCTGTATCAAATCCAGTTACTTTTGAAGATACCAATTATCATCTAATAATTGTTCTAAAGAATAGGGACAATTATCAGGGAATAGATTTGATGCTAATCCTGTTTTTTGAACAACAACTTTCAAAGCAACATTGTAAATATGATCTAATTCTTGAACTAACTTATTTTTTAATGTAGTAGTTAAGCTATTGTTTAAATCATCTCTAAAAGCGATTATTTCTCCCTGCCAATGCCGATGGTTTCGATCATATTCGTCTTGCCAATATTCTAATAGTAAAATATGAATTATAATTTGTCTTAATAGACTTCTAACTTTGTTTAAATCATTTCTTCCCAAACTTTCTAACTCCTCAATTAAATTTTCTAAGTCTAAGTTTTCTAAATTTTTTGCTTTTAGAAGCTTAATAGTTTCTTCCAACCAGAGATAATCGTCAATTTCATACAGTCTTTGTAGTTGATTTGGTGTTTTATTTAACATAATCACAATCCTTTTTTTGTTAGGATGGGTCATTTATAGCGTTTTCCGCTTTGATGAGGTACAAAGTTGAATCATGAAACTCTTGTGGTGCGGGCATCTTGCCCGCTAGATATGTACATCATAACATCGGGAAGTGCTGTAAAATCAGCCTTTTGATTAAAGATTAACATAATTTCCGGCGCTTCGATTTCCGGCATTGCTGATTTTATGGATGAATATACCTTTGCCACATTTGCTGATACGCATTCTCCATTTCCCGGGCAAATTTCTGACCATTCCATAGCGGTGATGTTTGTCTTGACTTTCGCAATTTCCACACAATTTCTTGTCTTAATTTCTCATCCTTACCCAACTTCACACCCCACTCGACATATTCTTCATCACTCCAAGCTAAACCTTCAGTTACACCCACATTCATCATCATTGTATAACTATTCCGGGCTGCAAATTGTTCTCCCACTTTTGTCACTATCGGTACACCCATCCATAATGTTTCTAAAGTAGTAGTTGCACCATTATAGGGATAGGTATCTAAAACGATATCTGCAATGGCTAAATTGGCGCGGTGTTCCATCTCTGTAGGTGCAGAGGGTAAAAACCTAAAACATTCTAAATCAAGTCCTTGGGCTTCAGCAAGGGGAGCAATAAAATTTTGCATATCTCCATGATTGCTGCGATTATCTTTCAGCAGAAAATAACTATTAGGAACTTGTTTAATAATTTGCATTTGCAAGCGGATATTATCGGGATTACGTTTTAATCCAGTTTGAGAACTAAAATAAATAATTCCATCATTAGGAATATCTAAAGATTCTCTACTGATAGTTGGTGTTCCCACAGTAAAGCCATCAATACCAATATAATTTTGCGGGAGTCGCCAAATCTTTTCTGTATAATAATCCTGTGCTGATGCAGGTAAAACATAGTTATCAGCAATAAAATAATCAACCGTCGGGAAACCAGTAGCATCATACCCTAACCAACTAACTTGAATGGGTGCAGGCTTCAAAGCTAAAATAACACAATTACTATAGGAAGTTAAACTATCTAAATCAACTAAAATATCTATTTCATCTTCATTTATTTTATCTGCAATTGTCACTATCGGCGGGCATAATTGATGAAAATGATCACCAAATTCGTTTTTATAAGCTTGTTGTTGTGAATCGTAAATATTCTCTCTTAAAGAATATAAATGAATATCAAATTTTTGGCGATTATGATATTTTAATAACCACCAAGCTAAATAACCGACAGAATGGGAACGAAAACACTCCGATACATAGCCTATCCTTAAAGGACGCTGACTCAAAGCAGGACGAGGTGTATTCAAACGCTGTTGATAAATGTTGATCTCTTCAGGAAATTCTTGCCACATCATTTTTTGACATAAAGCAGCTAATCTATTGCGAATTAATCTATTTTCATGGGGATTATCTTCCATGTATAGGAAAAAGTGACCAAATGCTAAGGTTGTATTTGTAAGTAAACTTTTGCTTTCTGTTTCACTGCTGACAAGATCAGATAAAAGCTGTTTATATTTTTGGTACGTTTGTAGAGCTTTTTCTGGATTTTCGAGAGACTCTAAAAATGCTATAAGTAAGTAGTAAGTGCCATGTATTTGCCTAATTAGTTCTGGGGAAGTTACTAAATATTTGTTTGCCCAATCAATAGACTCTTGACGATAATCTCCTCCTAGTAATTGTAGGTTACTGATTATTTTGACAGTAAAATATAGACTATCAGGTTCTAAGCGGAAGCCAATTTTGGAGAAATAAATTGACATCCCAAGGTTAAAACAAAAATCATAGCTATCAGCCTTATCTATCAATAATTTAATAATAGTCTCAGAATTTATTAAATAAGGTATAAAGGCCTCTACTAATTTATCTATCAAAGGAGGAGGATTAACTGGGTTAGGACGAAGCAACTTCTCAATCACTTGCACTAATAATTTCTCATCAAAAATAGGGGGTTCTATTAGTTCGGATATAATGGCAATTAATTGATTAATAGTTGTTTCCCAATCCTCAATTTTTAAATCAATATTTAGTTCAATTATTTTTAAAAGATTATTAATATCACCAGGGACAAATTCTCTAATGTGTTGACGAATTACCCAAGCTAGTTGAGATTGAGAATCTGTTTCCTGTTGTTGGGCAGAATTTAATAAAATTTCTGTTAATTGCTGTAGCCATTGTTCCGATTCTTCCTCTCCAAATTCTAGCAGTGGAGTCATCCAGGCTATCTGCGCTTCTTCTTCTCTTCCTGCTAATAACAAAGCTAATCCTAAATACCAATAATTAGTAACTTCCTGGGGATTTTCTGTAATATTTTGTTCATATTCTTGAATAGTTAATAAGCTTGGGGTAGCAGAAATTTGAGTATTTAAGTTGGTGGTAATCATTTAAAAATTGAACTACTTTTAATTATCTTGTCAATGAATTTTTTGATTAGATTTGTAGGTTGGGTTGAGGAACGAAACCCAACAAATACGTTGAGTTTACGTTGGGTTTTACTTCGTTCAACCCAACCTACGGGAAAATGGCAAAGGTATTGATCTTGTCAATGAATTTTTTGATTAGAGGATGTTTTAAAAGTTTTTAATGTGTAAACAGACCCCTCTCCAAACCTCTCCCCTACCAGGGGAGAAGCTTTAAAAACCCCATTCCCTTGTAGGGAAGGGGGGTTAGGTTTTTGGAGATTATGGGTTTCATACAATACTTTTGAAACAACCTCTTAGAGGGTGTTTGAAAAGTTATGGTTGATGTATCAAATATTTTTTACCCCACCCTAACCCTCCCCTTGTAAAGGGGAGGGAACT
>NZ_VIKY01000025.1:0-2555 GCF_009711925.1 Dolichospermum sp. UHCC 0352
TGTCAGTTGTCAGTTGTCAGTTGTCAGTGGAAAATATTTTCCTTCTGTCCCCTGCTTCCTGCTTCCTGCTTCCTGCTTCCCCTGCCTCTGTTATGCAGTCTTCTTAGTGGGTTATTCACCAATATACATATTTTTTAACACATACTGATTATCCTTGGTCTTTCATAGGATTTACGTAATATATTAGCAACTAATAATACGGAGTAATTAAGGATAAAGAGGCGGGGCAAAGTGAAAGAAATTAAGAATTACCCATCATCTACAATCTGTTTTGATCACTTTTTGATAAATTATGAGAAATAATATCGTTTTTTATAAGAAATGTTAAGCATCTGGGTAATCAGATTGCGGGGATCAATATCTGCTTCTCATCTATCCTTAGTCTATATTTCTCAAGGCACAGACCAAAACTCTCTTCCCTACCTGTGGGTATATGTGAATTCTTATTCATAAGTAGAAAAAATCAACTGTAAACTTTAGTAAAGAAATGCTCATTTTGGAGCTAAGGTTTTATATACTAAATTTCACTGAAACAAAATCAGTTAATTCGCTTTCGAGTGATAAACAACTGAAATTTAAACTTGCTGTGTATTAGGAGGAAAAGTCATGGTTTCTGCTCAAAGCTCTAATCTAGTTCAGACCGACTCCTTATTAATGATGAAAAGCTTTTTAATCTGGACATTTACATTGGCAGTGTGCTTGTTAGTCGTCGGCTTTCCATTGGTTGTATTGATGGCTACGGTTGGCTGTCTATTGTCCATTGTTTTACAATCTGTGATGCCCGCTAGTGCCGTGTTAATTGTGGCAGGTGGTTTAGTAATGTTTAATGTTATGGCAGTATTAATTGCTGCTGGAGTGCTAACAGCTAAAGGTATTCATCCTACGCAAATAAAATGGTTAAGTTGGTTGCATGGTAAAGCTGAAAAAGCCCAAACCACTGTTTATGCAGCTTGTCCTTTAACTTGTGAAATTAACCAATAATTATCATTGGCTAACACCCGACAAAAAGTACATCTGCCCGGTTTATCCGGGTTTTTTAATATTTAAAACAGGGAACAGGGAACAGGTAAGAGGTAAAAGTATTACCAATTACCAATTACCAATCACCAATCACCAATTAACTACTTGCCTAACTTAATAGTGTTGCCAATTGCAGTTAAACTGTCTTCAAATAAAGCCTCACGTCCCCAGCGTTGTACTTGTTGACTTAACAACGCTTCGGCTTTTTGTTCAGAAAGAGAAGTTACTTGTTGGAACAAGCCAGACGACTGAGCGCCTCCATGAGTTTCCATTCGCATACAACCGCCAGTTTCCGAACAAATCACAGTTCCGCAATTAGCTTGAATATTAGTAGAACTCAAACGCAAACCAATTAAATCACCGATAATTTCCCCCATATCAGCAATGGGAACACCTGCTAACTCAGCTTCTATGTGTTTTTGGTCTTGAGACAGGAACTGAATCGAGGTGATATTATAATCACCGTTTTCCTGTTTATAGGAAACTGGCTGCCATTCTAAGCGATTAGCTAACCAACCCAAATACAATAAGGCTTGAGCAGCATTGCCTTTTTCATAATCAATATTGACACGATCAATTTCTCTAAGAGCAGCGCGACGATTAGGCGCATCATAAGCTTGTGCTGTTAACTCCTGCCATGCTGACAACCGCCGCCAATTCAAATCAGCCAAAGGTATACCAGATTCTACTAACTTCTGCAAGCTGAGTAAATCATCTTCTGGTGTATTAAAGTTGCAGGAGTCAACAATGACATTATTGCAAACAGACGCTAAACGCCTAAACAAAGTATTGCCAGCATCTGGTGTAGCTTTCCACCAGAGGAACTTAGGCAAACCACCAATTAACAAAGCGGGAATCATGCCCCCAATCCGTTCTAAAGCTGCAACAGTACCAGTAAGGGTAATGTACTCACAACAGATAAGAGTGCTGGAAGATTGCTTTTGAATGGGACAATAGGCAGAAACTTGGGCTTTTACCCCTTCATCATCGCCGGCAATGGGACATAAAGCAATAATTCGGCAAGGGTTACGGGTAGCAATTTCGTCAGCAATAGTGGGACTGGTAGGACTAAAAGTATACCCCATAGCTGCACCATGATTATCTCCATTTGGTCCAGTGCGCTGCTTTTGGAAATATTCAGCCCGTAAAGCCGTCAGAGTTTCTGGTGTAGCAGTACCAGTTTCTGGAAGGTGGTGCTTTTTCTGGACTTCCTGTAAAGCTGTTTTAGTTTGTGGTCCGAGAATACCGTCAACTGGACCCTTGTAAAAGCCGGTTGCAGTTAACAAATACTGAGTTTCTTCCGGTTCATAAACTACTAAAGTAAATGTTGTGGCGCGGGTAGCAGCGGGTAAACCACCGTCTTCCCCTTGAATACCGTAACTTTGCCAAACTTGATTAAGTTCTACCTCAATTTCTGTGAGGGAAACATCCTTGGGCGCTTGCAAAGAAAAAATTGTCGGTGCTTGGGAAATCATATTTGTCAGTTGTTCGTTGTCAGTTGTTCGTTGTCAGTAGGGGCGAAGCATTTGGAAGAT
>NZ_VIKY01000256.1:0-15063 GCF_009711925.1 Dolichospermum sp. UHCC 0352
GGTCATTGCCAAAAATACTTCTCCAAATGCTTCGCCCGTACAGTTGTCAGTTGTTTTTCTTTGCCACTGACCAATCACCAATCACCAATCACCAATAACTACTTCTTAACAACCTGTAACCGTTGAGTAATAATAGTCATATCTTCACCTCTGCGAATTACTGCGGAAACCCATTGAGGTCCGGGAGTAGAGGGTGCGCGTCCTGTTTTGAACAGTCCACCAGAATTGAGAAATTCTAAATTTGCAATTGTGGGGTTGAGGAGTTTATTACCTTGAATGGGTTCTTCTATGGCTGTTCCCAGCAGAAAATCCTCACCTAATGGTTCTTTGACAATGGCATCAAAACTATATTTTTCCCCAACTTTTACCTGTTGTGGTAATTTAATTTCTACTTGGGGTGGTTTACTTCCAGAGGTTAGTTGAGTCCGTTCTGATAAAATATCTTGCTGAACGATTTTTGAGCCTGTGACTTTTTGACGCGATTTAATGGTAGAGTTAAGGGTTAAATTATTATTACCAGATGCAGGTAAACCGCTAATAGTGGTGACAGTATCCGCAATAATTGTATTACCTTCCGATTTCCAGGATTCTAGCTTGGTCGTGTAACGCAATTTAGGATATCGTTTCCAAAGTCCTGTTAAAGCCTGTTCCATTGCTTTGCGGTTTAAGCCGTCACCATGAGTAAATGTAGGGCTATAAAATTTCATTACACCATTGACATTACCTTGATTAGCAGCATTATCAATTTGTGTTAATAGATTCGTGAGTGTAGCGGGTGCATTTCCGGTTTGACCAGCTTGAGCCAATTGCCAAGTGCTGGATAAACCAATTGCCAGTAAACTGGAAATTAGGGAAATACTCACAGTTAATGTTTTATTACGTTTCATTAATAAAGGGATAATTTTAGTCATAAGGAAGATTTTACTGATTTGATGATACAAGATCAGGAATTTGTTTTATCTTAATGAAATTAGGCGATAAATGGTATAGGCGGGAATGGTAAATCCATCAATTAGATTACTTATAGCAGCTAGTGGGACAGGTGGACACTTGTTTCCGGCGATCGCATTGGCTGAAAAACTGCCAGAATACAATATTGAATGGCTGGGTGTGCCAAATCGGCTAGAAACTCAGTTAGTTCCCCAGACATATCCTTTAAATACGGTCGCTGTTGAAGGTTTTCAGCAAGGTTTGAGTCTTGGTTCTATCCGCACCTTGTGGAAATTGATCAGCTCGATTCTCAAAGTCAGACGTATTCTTAAACAAGGAAAGTTCCAAGGAGTTTTCACCACAGGGGGTTATATTGCCGGTCCTGCGGTAATTGCAGCGCGTTCTTTGGGTTTACCTGTGGTTTTTCATGAATCCAATGCTTTACCCGGCAAAGTTACCCGCTTTTTTGGTCCTTGGTGTAATGTGGTAGCGATAGGATTTGATGTAACTACTCAATATTTACCTCGGACAAAAACTATCTGTGTGGGTACTCCTGTTCGTTCTCAATTCTTAGATGAAACTGTTAATAACACTTTAGATTTACCTATTCCTAATGGTGTTCCTCTAATTGTGGTGTTTGGTGGTAGTCAGGGGGCTGTAGCCGTAAATAAATTAGTCCGACAGTCTGCGGACGCTTTGTTTCAAGCTGGGGCTTATATAGTGCATTTGACGGGTGATAATGATCCTGATATTAACAGTCTTCAACATCCTCAATATATAGCCTTGGCTTTTTATAATAATATGGCGGCTTTGTTGCGAAGAGCTAATTTAGCTATTAGTCGTTCTGGTGCGGGTAGCTTGACAGAATTGGCAGTTTGTGGTACTCCAGCAATTTTGATTCCCTATCCCTTTGCAGCGGAAGATCATCAGTCTTATAATGCAGAGGTGTTTACTAAAGCTGGTGCGGCTTTATCCTTTAAACAGTCGGATTTGACTCCAGGAATATTTACGACTCAGGTTTTGAATTTGTTGCAATCTCCGACAGAATTAGGGAGAATGGCAGAGAAAGCTGCATCGATCGCTGTTCCTGATAGTGCAGATAAATTGGCAACTTTGGTGAGAGAAGTGATCGAAAATTAATTCCCATTAACTCCAAATAAGTAGGTGAACACAATAAAACCAAACTGTGTAAAGAAATGTAAAATTGCTGAAAACTTCTTTACTCTTGCCTCTTGCCTCTTGCCTCTTGCCTTGCTATGACGACAATTTTCAACGCCAACCTACTTAGTCATTCCTAAATTGTGAGCATTTGGCGATATAGCGCGGTAGGATGGATAATATCTCTCAGACTTGCAACAATAATTTACAAGTATTACAAAGATAAGTAACACTCTAAAAGATTTACCAGCCGCCATTACGGTGGGTTAATGGCTATATTTACATTGAACAAGGAAAATTGTGAACTTTTGTAGCGATAGCTTGACTTTTTGCCATTAAAGAGGGACACAAAAGGCGTTTTTTAACAGTAAGAAGTAGCCTATTGTAAGACACTGACACCTGTTGTCATCAGTTTCTGATATTCGCAATGTGACTAATTTGCTGAAATGGAAAATAATCACAACAGTTTAACGAAGCTAAATAAGGAGAATCGGGGTTTGGGAATGGAAAGGTGGAAACAAGACTTCAAAAATGACCTGATTGCTGGTTTGCTGGTGGTAATTCCCCTCGCAACCACCATCTGGTTAACAATTACCATAGCCACATGGGTAATTAACTTTCTCACCCAAGTTCCTAAACAACTCAATCCCTTTGATGGCTTAAATCCGATTTTAGTAAATATACTTAATTTACTAGTAGGATTAGCCGTGCCATTATTAAGTATTTTGGCTATTGGCTTAATGGCTAGAAACATTGCTGGGCGATGGTTATTGGATTTCGGTGAGCGGCTATTGCAAGCCATTCCTTTAGCTGGACAGGTATATAAAACCCTCAAGCAACTATTAGAAACTCTGTTAAAAGATTCTAATGGTAAATTCCGCCGGGTAGTCTTAGTAGAATACCCTCGTCCGGGCATTTGGGCGATCGCCTTTGTTACTGGAGCAATGAGCAATGAAATCCAAAGTCAAATATCTCGTCCTGTAATTAGCCTGTTTATTCCCACTACACCCAATCCGACCACAGGATGGTATGCGATAGTACCAGAAGAGGATGTACTTAATCTCTCTATATCTGTTGAAGATGCTTTTAAAATCGTTGTGTCTGGTGGTATAGTGTCCCCCAATATCCAGCCTTCTCACCTCCCTGCACTGTCAGCAATATCATCTTTGGAAATAAAACAGCAGGAAATTCCAGAAATAGAAACTAAACTCGATACCAACCTAGTAAAGTGAGCAAAAAATAGATAAGCTAATTGTTCATCTGCGCTAGAACTCACATATTTTTCATCATCCCAACTGTATGCAGCATCGTAAACCCCAACAAATAGCCCGCGAATTGGCACTATTAGCCTTGAGCCAATTACCAATCAACCCTAAAAAACTAGAAAGCCTATCAGACGAGCAATTAGTTTCTAAGCTAGTTTTAGGAGCAGTTCGGACTCTCACAGTAGAAGTACAGGACACATTGAACAATGCCGCAGGAGAACTGCAACGGAGTAATGATCGCCTATTAACCAGCGAAACGAGAGCTGCGGATTTGAATACAGCTAGAACCATGCTGAAAGAGGCAATTTCCTATACCCAAATAGCTATCAATCAATTAGGTACATCTGTTGATTTTCCAGAATTAATTCAGTCGGCCAATCAAAATAAAGAAGTTCGTAATTACGCTAAAGCGATTATTATTACTGTCAGCGAGAACCATCAAGCTATCGAAGAATCTATTTCTAATGCTTTAGTAGATTGGCAAGTTACCCGTCTAGCTCAAATTGATAGAGATATCCTCCAAATAGCCACCGCAGAAATAAAATTCATGCAAGTTCCCGACAGCATTGCTATTAACGAAGCTGTAGAATTAGCTAAACGCTACAGTGGAGAAGATGGCCACCGTTTTATTAATGGTGTTCTCCGTCGAGTTAGTGAACAAAAACAAACTGTTTAAATTGGTCATTGGTCATTGGTCATTGGTCATTGGTAAGACTTTTATTCCTTCTTTCTTTCTTTCTTTCTTTCTTAACTCCTGACTCGGTGACTCGGTGACTCGGTGACTCGGTGACTCGGTGACTCGGTGACTCGGTGACTCGGTGACTCGGTGACTCGGTGACTCGGTGACTCCTGACTCCTATCCTAATTAAATTTTTATCTAAAATAAACTACAATGGCTTTTAATTGGTTTCGTCGTCCAAATAATGAATCTGCTGATACTCCTGAAAACCAATCTCAGGAAGAAACACCCGCAGTAGAAGCAACTGAACCAGAAACAACCGCACCAGATACGGCGGATTTGTTGGCTTTTGCTAAAGCTGCTTATAAAAATATTCAAGAAAAACAACAACTAGAAACAGAATTATCTGTAGCGGTTGAAGAAGATACTATCAGTCAAGAAATAGTAGAAACTCAAGTAGGGGAAATAACTGCACCGATAGAAATAGATGCAACCATCGCAGAAATTACTGAAGATGTTGTTAATGAACTACAACCAGAACCAGAATTAGCTAATTTATCTTTTTTAGAACGGGCTGCGGCCGAAAGACAAGCTAAACAAGAGAAATTAATTGCTAGTGCCATAGAAACCGAAATTCCCGAAATACAGATAACTCCGACAGCACCAGAAATAGAGATTCCAGAACTGGTATTTGATGATGGGTTTAAGTGGTCAGCAAAGGTTTTAGCCGCCCAAGGGAGAAAAGCTGAAGATATTTCCCTGGAAGAAATTACTTGGTTGAAAAAACTCCGTCAAGGTTTAGATAAAACTCGGCGGAATATTCTTAACCAACTAAAATCAATTGTTGGTCAGGGGCCTCTTAATCAAGAGGCTGTCAATGAAATTGAATCATTACTTCTACAGGCAGATGTGGGGGTAGAGGCAACTGATTATATTATTAGTGCGTTACAAAAGAAATTACTCGCAGAAGTTACTCCCCCAGAACAAGCGATCGCTTATCTCAAAGAAATTCTCCGAGATATCCTAGATGCACCCTTGCAAAATCAAGACAAACCTAGTTTTGCACCGGCAAAAGACACCCTGACCATTTGGTTAATTACCGGAGTTAACGGGGCGGGAAAAACTACCACCATCGGTAAAATTTCTCACCTAGCACATAAATCCGGTTACAAGTGCTTAATTGGTGCGGCGGATACCTTTCGGGCTGCGGCTGTGGAACAGGTCAAAGTTTGGGGAGAGAGAAGCGGTGTTGAAGTTATCGCCAATCCTGGGAAAAACACAGATCCGGCAGCCGTGGTGTTTGATGCGATCGCTGCTGCTCAATCTAGAGAAACCGAACTACTATTAATAGATACCGCTGGGAGACTGCAAAATAAGAAAAATCTCATGGACGAACTCAGCAAAATCCGCAAAATCATTGATAAAAAAGCCCCCAATGCCCGTGTAGAATCGCTGTTAGTTCTTGATTCTACTTTAGGACAAAATGGATTGCGACAAGCTGAAGTATTTTCCCAAGCAGCCCAACTCAGCGGCGTTGTTTTAACCAAATTAGACGGAACAGCCAAAGGAGGTGTCGCCCTCGCTGTTGTTCAGCAATTAGGCTTACCCATTCGTTTTATTGGGGCTGGTGAAGGAATTGAAGATTTGCGTCCATTCTCTAGTCATGAATTTGTAGAAGCATTGTTAAGCGATTAATATCGTCGCCGAAAAATAATTGTCCTCAGACTAGTAGTCTGTCAATCCAAAAATGACGGGTAAAGGCAAGTAGGGGAGTGGGGGGAGTAGGGGAGGGAAAAACAGAAGTTTTTTCCTATCATTATCCGTCAAAATAAATTTGACGAACTACTAGAAGTCTGGGGCTAGACAAACAAATTCCAAGTTCTGCGCGGAATCTATAAAACCCGCCTTTATATCTCAAGCTATAATCAAAAGTGAAATTATCTTTAGAGAATGAGAAATGACGCTAAATAACTTATTAGAAATTCAAGGAATTATTCACCGCGATTCCGAAATTATGGGTGGAGTTCCTGTTTTTGTGGGAACTCGTGTTCCTTTACAAACATTTTTTGACTATCTCGAAGGGGAGAATGGATTAGCTGAGTTTATTAGTGATTTTCCCTATCTGGAGACTCAAACTATGAAAGTCTTGGAAAATACAGCTAAATTGATCATCGCTCAAGAACGCTGTGCTTGATGATTATATTACTAGATGAAAATCTTTTGAGTAAAAAACTCAAACAACCTTTTTTAAGGAAAGGCGACATAGTTTACAATGTTAATGATATGGGATGGCGTGGGTTGAAAGATCGAGAAATTCTTGATTTAGCTGAAAAATATCCTTTTGATGCCTTTATTACAGCCGATAAAAATCTTCCCTATCAACAAAATTTAACTAATATAATTTTGAGAATTATTGTTTTAGATTCTCGCAGCACTCGTCCTGATCATTTACTACCTTTAATGGAAAAAATTAGTGAAATTATCTCATCTTTATCAGTAGGATCTTCTGTATTGCTCAATGATATGGGTGAGATTGAATCTATTGGTTAATAGTTTATATTAAGATGAATCTGCACAAAATAAGCCTTAAAGAATAATTGAACGCAGATAAACGCAGATAAACGCAGATAAACGCAGGATATGAATGTCCTTTGATCAGCTAAATCCCCAGCAATGTAAAACTTATATTTAATCCCACGCTTTAATTCAAATGCTAGTATAAAAGTATACTGGATTTAGAGCATTAAGCAAAAATAAGCGAAATTTTTCCATAAAAGAAATCTATCTAAGGAAACATTTCGAGAATTTATGGTATATAGGTTAAATGTTTGTAGTCCATAATTGAACAAGTTTTGATTAAAAGCATGATGACAACTATGTTTTAACCAAAATTCCACCAACGCAAAAACCATGAATTAACTCACTGAAAATCTATCTGGTTTTTTAGTTTGATGATTCTTAATATATATTCTCTCAGGAATAGAGGTAATTTTGCTAATCGCAAACTTTTATTTCTCAAGATATATGAAGGGTTGATTCAGTTGTGAAAGAATTAGGGGCTGTTAATTAATCATAAAAATTACCGATTCCCAAAGATTTATTTTTGACAAATTAGAAAATTTATCATCATGGAAAATTAACCATCAAAAATGTCCTCAGCATTAACCAAGACTTAAAAAATTACCTTCAACATTTCTTCTACTCTTGCTAAAATCACGAATCTCGTTGAATATGATTTCACAATTTATCAAGAAAGAGTATTTATAAAGAATCACACATTTGCTATTCTCAACTGCAATATTAACCTGTGTCACAATTTCCCCCCCATCCTACTGATAGTAATAGCAGCACCACCACAGATGTCACTCCTGTGGTGGCACTCAAAGAACTTGTGTCCAGGCTGCATCGAGAACAAAATAAAATTCAAGACTTGCTGAGTTCCTTAGGATTTGCCCTCAGAAGCTTTAATAATTTAAATCAGTTTTTGGAACTGATTCCCCTCATGGCTACCAGAGTGACAGATGCGGAAGGTAGCGCACTTTTTCTTTATAAACCCAATGGACAAATTAGATTAGAACAACTACATTGGCAAGATACTCAGCAACGAAAAAATATTAGAAAAGCCCTAGAAACTGCCAGTAGTCAAATTACTCTTTTAACTAATTCTGGTCCTGCTGCCATTTCCACAGGCATTCTAGATGACCAAATGCACGCCGTTTTAGGTCCAGATGTGCAAATCTTTGGGACAGCTATTTTAGTTAAGCATACAGAACGGGGTTGGCTGTATGTTTTGAGTCGTGATCCAGAATATAGTTGGACAGAAACTAGACAAAAATTAGTGCGGTTAGTGGCAGACCAAACCGCAGTTGCGATTGACAATGATGAATTATCTGTAGAATTAAGAAAAAAAGCACGTTTAGATCAAGAATTAGAAATTGGTGCAGAAATTCAACGCCGACTTTTACCGCGTCAATGTCCAAATATTCCTGGTTTGTCTCTAGCAGCCCGTTGTAAACCGGCTAATCATGTTGGTGGTGACTACTATGATTTTATTCCCACTAATCAAAACCAGTTAAAGCCCAAACCACAAGCATCTCCAGAAAATGCCAGTTGGGGTTTGGTAATTGGGGATGTGATGGGTAAAGGTGTTCCCGCAGGTTTGATTATGACGATGTTGCGGGGAATGCTACGAGGTGAAGTATTGCATGGTAATTCCCCAGCGGGAATTTTGCAAAATTTGAATCGGGTTATGTATGCGGATTTGGAAAATTCCCACCGCTTTGTGACGATGTTTTATTCAGAATATGACCCGCAAACGCGAATTTTATCTTATAGTAATGCCGCCCATAATCCGCCTTTATGGTGGCACGCAGCGACAAAAACTGTGAGCCGTTTGGATACGTTCGGGATGTTAATTGGTTTAGATGCCAATAGCGAATATCAAGATGCTCAGGTTCAGTTAGAATCTGGGGACACAGTTATTTATTATACTGATGGTTTGACTGATGCAGCGGCGGCTGGTGGCGATCGCTTTGATGAAGATAATTTTGTTACATCTTTCAGAACGGCTTGTAAGTATTGCAATAGTCCCCAGGAAATTGTGGAATATCTATTTGATCAAGTTCAGCAATTTATCGGTGCTGATAGGCAAAATACCGATGATATGACGTTGGTGGTTTTGCAGATTGTGTGATTAGTTATGGTAAAAATTCTATGTCCAGAATTTGATTCACAGTGTCAGGTAAATCCGCTGGGAGAGCGATCGCTACCAATACTTATGCAAAGACTACATAACACAAGATCCCCGACTTCTTTAAGAAGTCGGGGATCTGACTTTTACAATGTCCACAAATCAAATATAAATTCTATTCTTCAGGGATTGAATTTACTCCTGCTTTTACCATTTTTCCGCCCAATAGATAATTTCTGAAGATGCAACATCAATTGCGACTCCATGACTATTACCATGATTCCATTTTGCACCAGGTTGGCTTTTATCTTCGGCTTTTAATACTAATATTTCATAACTGCTAGGAAAGGTTTCTGTTTCTGAATCGCTAGTATAAAAGAATGTTGTCGGTACGCCGTTGGGTTGGTTACTATGAGTATTTGTATTCCCACCCTGGTATTGATGCTGAGAGATTTTTTTGTACTGTGTCAGGAGGTTTTTAATCTTTGCTTGTGGTTCTTTGATCCGCAGTTGTAAAGAATTACTTCCGGGAGTTAATCCCGAAGCATAAGCCATTTGTAAAACTTGAGAATCATTAGGAATTTGTCCGGGAAAATGTTGAATTTGTTGAATATCAGCCCATTGGTGGTTACGGATTTCTTGATATTGTGATGTATCAGTAATTAACTGTAATTGTTTGGTTTTACTAGCAGCTTTACTCATCCAGAAACTGCCAATAACTAGACCAAAACTACCCAGGGACAGTAAAATTATTGGAGCGAGTTTAACTAAAATAGATCGCTTCATTCCGTTGGTTACATCTAGCTTGTAGATTAATATCCCAACCTTTAAAACAGTAGTCCTGATAGTTTTGAATCTAGCTTGAGTTAGATTGACAGAAAAATTTTGATTTGGTTAAATTGATGACAAATTCACAAAGAACCAAGAATCATTCCCGCTAACATTAAAAAACCAATCCAGACATTTTGGCGAAACATTTCTCCATAAGCAGGATGAGGGATTTCAGGCTGTTGTAAGCGGATAATTTGCCAAATCCAGCCGATACTAGCCAAAATTAAACTGATCCAAAATGCTGTGTTTAAATTAACTAATAAACCGACTCCAGCTAAGAGAATAACCGTACCAATCAAGAAAACAGCGATCGCTGTAGGGGCATATTTACCAAAGAATAAAGCGCTAGAATTAATGCCAATGCGTTGATCATCTTGGCGATCGCTCATGGCATAAATGGTATCAAATCCTAATGTCCATAGTACCGTCGCGCCCCAAAGCAACCAAGTCGGTGCTGTAATATTAGCTGTAACAGCACTCCAACTAATTAAAACCGCAAAACCCCAAGCAATCGAAAGCACCAATTGGGGAACAGGAAATACCCGTTTCGCACCGGGATAAAGGACAATTACTGGAACTGCGGCCACAGACAACCAGAAGCTTAAAGGGTTAAGATAGAAAGCGACAACTGCGGCACAGACGAGGGAGACTATCCCCACCACAATGCCAATTTTAACGGAAATGGTACGAGATGCAAGCGGGCGATCGCGTGTTCTCTCAACTTGGGGATCAATATCTCTATCCCATAAATCATTAACTACGCATCCAGCCGCACTGGTGGCAATACTACCAAAAATAATCACTCCCACCAGGGGTAACGGTGGTTTACCCGCAGCGGCTAAAAATACCGCCCACAATGCGGGTATCATCAGAATTAACCTCCCTTCTGGTTTATTCCACCTTAACAGCCGGATAATTACAAGCCATAATGGTTCTGGGTTGATTTTTGGTGTTTCTAACATATTTGCTGATTTAACATATCTTTACATTTATAGAATATCGTTATTTGCTATTTGTCCTCCAGTCCCTATTCATCTATTCAGAGAATAACAAAATGGTAAATTTAGTCTCGGCTAACTGGGAAAATAAACCTAGTGAATCAGTTCAAGAAAATCAGATGATTGCAGCCATTGATATTGGTACAAATTCTTTACATATCATAGTGGTAAAAATTGAAGCAACTTTACCATCTTTTACCATTATTGCCAGAGAAAAGGAAACGGTGAGATTAGGCGATCGCAATTTAATTACTGGCGAATTAAAACCGGAAGTGATGATGAAAGCGATCGCCTGTTTAGGAAGATTTAAAACTCTTGCTGACAGCTTAGGGACAAATAGTATTGTTGCTGTGGCGACAAGTGCAGTCCGGGAATCTCCCAACGGTCAAGAATTTCTTCAACAAATCGAAACCGAAGTCGGTTTAAGCGTTGACTTGATTTCCGGTCCCGAAGAAGCCCGTCGCATCTACTTAGGTGTATTATCGGGGATGGAATTTAACAACAAACCGCATATCATAATTGACATTGGTGGTGGTTCAACAGAATTGATTTTAGGAGACAGTGAAGAACCCCGTAGTCTCACCAGTACCAAAATCGGTGCAGTGCGCTTAACTGGGGAATTAATCGCCTCAGATCCCATCAGCGAAACCGAATTTAAATACCTCCAAGCTTACGCTAGAGGAATGCTAGAACGTTCTGTGGAAGAAGTGCAAGGAAAACTCAAAATTGGCGATTCTCCCCAGTTAATCGGCACATCTGGGACAATAGAAACCATCGCTACCATCCATGCGCGGGAAAAATTAGGTCTTGTTCCTTCCACCCTCAACGGGTATCAATTCAGTCTTCAAGACTTGCGAACTTGGGTAAATCGCTTACGCAAAATGACCAATGTAGAACGGGCTACCGTTCCGGGAATGCCAGAAAAGAGGTCAGAAGTAATACTTTCTGGAGCAGTAATTTTACAGGAGGCTATGACCTTGTTAGGAGTACAATCCGTAACAGTCTGTGAGCGATCTCTTAGGGAAGGCGTAATTGTAGACTGGATGCTGACTCATGGCTTCATTGACAACAGACTACGGTTTCAAAGTTCCATTCGAGAACGCAGTGTATTAAAAACTGCCAAAAAATACCAAACTAACTTAGAGCATAGCGAGCGCGTTACCGCTTTTGCACTCAATATATTTGACCAAACCAAAGGACAATTACATTATTGGAGTGCAGATCAACGTCAATTACTATGGGCTGCTGCCATTTTACACAATAGTGGTCACTATATCAGCCATTCTGCACACCACAAACATTCATACTACTTAATTAGAAATGGTGAATTACTCGGTTATAACGAAACCGAAATCGAAATTATTGCCAATATAGCCCGTTATCACCGCAAATCTCCACCCAAGAAAAAACATGAAAGCTATCGGAATCTATTGCACAAAGAACATCGGACAATGGTTAATCAACTCAGTGCAATTTTAAGGTTAGCTGTTGCTTTAGACAGAAGACAAATAGGGGCTATTTCTCATGTTCAATGTGAATATGTTCCCAACTTCAAAGAATTTAAGATGTTGATATTTCCATCATTAATTGATGATGAATGTGCCTTAGAAATGTGGAGTTTAGATTACAAAAAAGGAGTTTTTGAAGAAGAATTTGGTTTAAAATTTGTGGCAATATTAGCAAATAGTAACACTCCATTGAGCTAAGTAGGTTGGCGTTAAAAATTGTCGATCAAACAGCTATTAATGAGATTTTACGCCGTCATATTGAAATGAAAAGAGCGATATAAAATTTATTCTATTCCTGTCAAATTGGCAGCTTGTTGAAAATAAGGTTGTAACATTTCACCAAGTTCTTGAACAATCAGGGAATTTGTATTTTTTGCTAATTCTGGTAAAATTAATTCTTTGCAGAAGCGATCATATTCTAAATGTTCTACCTTCAAATATTGATAAGCTTTTCTATGTATATCCTTTAGTGCTTCTTTACCTCTAAAAAATATTTTTGCTTCTTGAAAATCCAGTTCATGGGGATTATTAATATAGGTTTGCCACTGAAAATCTTGACTTATAATTATATCCTCTAACATATTTATTAAATTCAATATTCTGTTTTCTGATTCACTCGCTTTATCAACTACTTGCTGTTCAAAAAAAGTTCTCATATCTATCAAAGATAAAGATTCTATTTGATCTAATGTTAGTCTGAAATTTGCATTTTCTCGGAATTGAAACTTTAAACATTCAAATAATTCTCTTATTATCGAGTCTTGAAAATATTGTACTAGCCATTGTTCTAGCTGTGATTTGCTTAAATTATTATCAGTATCCTTTCTATATGTCTTCTTCTCACCTGTTTTTTCAGTAGATATCTGATTGAAAAGATTAGCAATAGTTTCTGTTTCTTCAAGTAAGAAATTTTCCCATTCATGTCTTTTCCAATAGATAATTCTTACTGATTTGTCTCTGATTAAATTAGAGTCAAGTTTGCTACTTATTTGCTCAATTTTTTCCTGTGTCCTAAAATCTCTATCAGTAATGGCAATTACTGGTATGCTTTGGTGTAATTGACTTTTATGATAGATTAATTTACCTATAGAATTAAAATTCCCACTACCACCTATTTCAATTACTTCATATTCTATGTCTGATAGCAAGTCTTGAGTTATTAGTTTACGAATAACTGTTCTAATAAATACAACTTCGGGACTTGTAGGCGCACCTTCAATTAATATATATAAAGTATTACTCAAGATTTCCATTATTTTTCTTCCAAATCACCCAAATTAATAATTTCCGAATCATAAAACATTTTTGCCACAGTTGGGGAATGGGTTGTAAAAATATATTGATTATTTGAATCATCTTCCCGCAAAACTTGAATTAATCTTTTTTGCCAAGCAGGATGTAAATGTAGTTCAACTTCGTCAATAAGAACAATGGAATTTTTAGCGGTATCTGCTGCTAAACCAACTAAAATTCTTAAAATTTGATGTTCCCCTGAACTCATTTGTAGTAAATCATATTCTACACCCTTTCTTTTGAGAATCAAAGTATCAGAATCTGGACCAGACTCTAAACCTATTAATTCTGAAGGGAAGCAAATTTTATTAAATAATCTTTGAACTCTCTTCCAATAGGACTCGCCGTATTTTTCTTCACTCCATGTTCTATGTTTACGGTAATATTCAATTAACCAAGATAAAACATCACTATGTGCATTTTGATCTTCTATATTTTGTTTATTGAAACTCTTAAATAATCTTACAGTACGTCTTTGATCTAAATAGCAAACTCCACCAATTCTATCAAATATTTGTGAAGTTTGACGATTTTTAGATATTGCTTGAGAAGCTCTACCTCTTGCACCCAAAACTCTAATAGAACCTTTAGGTGAAATATCATGATCACATAAATTATTTGGGATTCTAGTTGGAAAATACCAAATAACTTTTGCTGGACTTTCTAAAGGTGCAACTGATTTTGATAAATTAAAGTTTTGCTTCAATCCCAGTGAAGAATAAACATCGTTAATAGCTTCAGCTTCATCTTTTTCAATGGAATACTCAAATGTGATTTGAGCAATATTAGCTCTACCTCTAACTAATTGTTGTACATTGTATTCCAAACCCTCTCTTAACTCTGGATTTTGTGGATTTTCAAAGACTTTAACTACAACATGAATTGCATCTAAAATTGAAGTTTTACCAGAACCATTAGGACCGACAATTAAATTGATAGATCGAGGACGACTAAGTAAATCGGTAAAATCTAAAGAGATATCTTTAATAGCACGAAAGTTTTTTATTTCCAAGGAATGTAATTTCATAATACTTCTCAATATTTATATTTTATTTAACTTTTATTACACACTAAACTCATCATGGTCTCTAAAAATAGGAAATATGGTAAAGATTTGAGCTTAAGTTGATACCATTGAGCATTGCTAAACTGCTACAAATATTAAAAACTTCCTGTCTTTGACTCTTTTACACAACAAACAAACTTGCATCAACGTGAAAAAACTTCCCTAACATCTCAGCTTGTTCTCGCGTCACTCCCACCTCACCATTAATTACCTGAGAAACTAACTCACTCGAACCTAAAACAGAAACTAAATCACCTATTTCTAAATCCTGCGCTTCCAATAAATGCAAAATTCTCGAACGAGGGGTAGAAATATTTAGCTGATAATGCTGACTTTCAAAATCTTCAATTAGCCTTACCAATAACTCCAACAAAGCATTTTCTTCTGCTGTCAGACGAGGACGCGAAAGCAAATCTTCCACAACTGCTAAAAGCCGATCATTTTCTTCCTCAGTTTTAATAACTCGCGGTTGAGACTGAGAAAGTAATTTGCTGTAAACTTCTGAATCAAAAGTAAGAGTCATTTTTCCAGTAGTCTTTGTCATAAGAATACCCGGTAAGTGGGAAACTCAGTGGCTTTAGCCCTGAGAGGGAAACGGCACGAGCGGTTTTAACCGCTGTGAATCTTAAAATTGAAACCAGATTT
>NZ_VIKY01000257.1:0-350 GCF_009711925.1 Dolichospermum sp. UHCC 0352
ATAGCGTAGCGTGGCGTTAGCCATATCAGGATAACCAGGATTAAAGGATGTACAGGATGGTAATTTATAGATGGTTTATTTGGTGATGAAAGTTGTATTTGTCAGAATCAGGATAACCAGGATTAAAGGATTAACAGGATAGTAATTTATAGATGGTTTGTTTGGTGATGAAAATTGTATTTGTCTGATAGCGTAGCGTGGCGTTAGCCATATCAGGATAACCAGGATTAAAGGATGTACAGGATGGTAATTTATAGATGGTTTAAATCATTCAAAAACAATCATTCAGAAACATCCTGAAAAATCCCCAAGTTCCCACCAAAAATTATCCAATAACATCCCGTACATCC
>NZ_VIKY01000258.1:0-42511 GCF_009711925.1 Dolichospermum sp. UHCC 0352
AATCGCCTGCTGGTTATGCTCGTTGGACATTGCGATTACTGGCAGACAAGGCAGTCGAGTTAGAAATTGTGCCAGCAATTAGTCACGAAACCGTGCGTCAAGTGCTAAAAAAAACGAACTCAAACCTCATCTGCGGCAGATGTATGTAATTCCACCGGAACAAAGTGCCGAATTTGTATCTCATATGGAAGATGTTCTGGAGATTTATCACTTGCCCTATGACCCCAAGTATCCAGTGATTTGCATGGATGAGCAACCTATACAATTGGTCAAAGAAACCCGCGTTCCTCTGCCAGCTAAACCTGGACACTCAGAGTCGGTGGATTATGTTTTGCGATCGCAATGGAACAGCCAATATTTTTATGTTTACATAACCCTTGTCTGGGTGGCGTAAAACAGTCGTCAGTGACCGGAGAACAGCGGTTGACTGGGCAACAGAAATTAAGCACTTACTCGATAACGACTATCCCGATAGCGACAAAGTTATTTTAGTATGTGACCAGCTAAATACTCATAAACTTGCCTCCCTATATCAAGCTTTTGAGCCATCCATTGCCCGTCGTCTGGTTGAACGCTTGTCCATTCACCACACCCCTAAACATGGTAGTTGGCTCAATATCGCTGAAAACGAACTGTCCGCAATGACTCGACAATGTTTAGATCGTCGGATTCCTGACCGCGAAACTTTAGAACAAGAAACAACGGCTTGGTATATTCAACGCAATCATTTACAAAAATCTGTAGATTGGCAGTTCACAACAGCGGATGCCCGTGTCCGTCTCAAGCGTCTTTATCCACAAAATTAATATTGACAGACCACTAGTGCCAATTTTGGAAAGTTTATGGAATCGGTTATTTCTGCATCTATGATTGTCTTAGTAATTCGGACTCGTCAATCTATTTTCCACAGTAAACCCAGTCCATACCTGTTTGGTGCAACAATAGCGATCGCTATAATTACATTGATTATTCCCTATACTCCCTTAGCATCTGTGTTGGGTTTTCAAGCCTTACCTTTGAGTTTTGTCCTCATTTTAATGGCAATAGTTGCCCTCTATGTCACGGCTGCGGAAATTGTTAAAGGTATTTTTTACAGTCGGGTAAAGTTTTAACTAATATTTCTCTTTTTTGAGCCATTTTTTGTGAGGCTGTTCCGAATTATTTAACCATCATATTCGGTATCTATTTCAATATCTAGTGTGTCTTCATCAATCCTGATATACAAAATATTAGGACGGCAACAAACTTGACAATCTTCTATATAGTTTTGTTGCATTCCGGCACTAAAATCAATAAAAGTTAAGTTTACTTCTCCACAATAAGCACAATAAAACTCTGATGTATTTTGCATTTTTTATATCTATTTAATAATTCATTTATTCTCCCACACTTTAATATTAAATGATGAAATTGTCAATTGGCTATTTTCTATAATCATTAAAATTATACCAATTTTATGTAAAGGTGTGCTAAATAAATTTTATAGCGTGGAGAATCTCTACTCATGCAACTTCTGGACAACAAAGAATAAATTTCATCTTCAAAAGGAAATAATATTAGGCTAAATTAGATTCATACAGGACTTACGCAACTGGCACATTGGTAGGGTGCGTCCGACTGCATAAATCCTGCAAATAAACAGATTGTTGATATACTAAACACGGGTGAGATTTAAACTTTTGCCAAATGACAAAGAACCCAGATGTGTAGGGGTAAAGCAAGAGCTAAACCCCTACGTTTAGAATCAAACAATCAAGCCGTTTTGAGTATATCTGACGCACCCTACAACAGATTTTTAGTGTGACACTTGCGTAAGTCCTATAATCAAAGAACCATCAAGGAGAAACTATGTCAGCGGAAAAGCCTAGTATTTTGGTAACGGGGGGAGCAGGATATATTGGTTCTCATACGGTGTTAGCCCTCAAGCAAGCCGGTTATGAGGTGGTAATTCTTGATAACTTGGTGTATGGACATCGGGATTTGGTAGAACAGGTTTTGCGGGTAGAATTGATCGAAGGGGATACAAGCGATCGCCTTTTATTAGATAATCTTTTTCAGAGTCGTAATTTTGCCGCAGTTATGCACTTTTCCGCCTATGCTTATGTAGGTGAATCTGTAACAGATCCGGCTAAATATTACCGTAACAATGTTTTAGGAACGCTGACACTATTAGAATCAATGTTAGCAGCTTCTATTAAGAATTTTGTCTTTTCTTCTACCTGTGCTACCTATGGTGTACCGAATTTTATTCCGATTACAGAAGATCATCCCCAAAATCCTATTAATCCCTATGGGGCAACTAAATTAATGGTAGAAAGGATATTAACTGATTTTGATGTGGCATACAATTTTAAATCAGTGCGTTTCCGCTATTTTAATGCTGCTGGTGCTAACCCCCAAGGATTATTAGGAGAAGATCATCATCCCGAAACCCATTTAATCCCTTTAGTATTACAAACAGCATTAGGTAAACGAGAAGCTATTAGTATTTTCGGAACTGATTATCCTACTCCTGATGGTACTTGTATTCGGGATTATATTCATGTAAATGATTTAGCAGATGCCCATGTTTTGGGGTTAGAATATTTATTAAATGGTGGTGAAAGCGAAGTTTTTAACTTAGGAAATGGTAACGGTTTTTCAGTTCGAGAAGTGATTGCTGCGGCAGAAGATGTCACAGGTATGGTAATATCAGTGCAGGAATGCGATCGCCGGATTGGAGATCCTCCAGCCTTAATTGGTACAAGTGAAAAAGCCAGAAAAATCTTGAATTGGCAACCTCAATATCCAGGTATTAAGGATATCGTTTCTCACGCTTGGCAATGGCATAAAACAAGGCATAAATAATTTTTAGTGTAAGGATTAGCTCCCCGATTTCTACGATTGATTCATCACTTATTGACATCATTAAA
This sequence comes from Dolichospermum sp. UHCC 0352, assembly GCF_009711925.1. Taxonomy (NCBI): domain Bacteria; kingdom Bacillati; phylum Cyanobacteriota; class Cyanophyceae; order Nostocales; family Aphanizomenonaceae; genus Dolichospermum; species Dolichospermum sp. UHCC 0352. The sequence continues at coordinate 2,913 of NZ_VIKY01000258.1, forward strand.
GGAGAAGTCTGGGAGCTTCCGCTCTTGTTGATTCAACTTTCCAGATGGTTATTTTTCAGTAGTTCTAAATATTTTAAAGCTTCATGTTTAGAGGTTGTTTGAAAAGTATTAGATGAAACCAATAATTTCCAAGAACCTAACCCCCCAGCCCCCTTCCCTGGTAGGGAAGGGGTGTTTCAAAGCCTCTCCCCGCGTCGGGGAGAGGTTTGGAGAGGGGTTTATTTATACATTAAAAACTTTTCAAACACCCTCTTAGATAAAATTTCATCAGTTTCTACTTCTTGCATCAATTGTGCTAGTCCATAATTCTCTAAAATTTCCTCTATTTGTTCAAATTCAGTCATAGGAATTTGTACAGCAATTGGTTTTTGATTTTGATCTAAAACATAATTTTTATTGTCAGAATCAGGATATCCAGGATTTAAGGATTTACAGGATGGAGTTATTTTTGAGGATGAAAGATTAAGCGATACCTACGGTAAGCTAACACCCAGCTATTGAAGTATATTTTTAAGTTGTTCTATAGTATATGGTGGATTTTTCCGATGTATCATCCCATGACAATTAGGACATACTGGACGTAAATCTTTAATTGGATCAACTTCGTATTCTTGATTAATTTCCGATAAAGGAATTAAATGATGAACATGAATAAAACCTTGACCAATTTCACCATAAACTTTTTCAAAGTTAAACCCACAAACATAACAAGTTATGCCATAATATTCAATACATTGTTTTCGAGCTTGATTACTTCTTTCATAAGCATTAACTGTTACTTGACGAATAAACCCTTCTTTTAAGGTTTGAGTTTCTTCTGTTTCTCTTACTTCATCAGGAAATAATAGGATATCATCTATTACACTAACAGAATCGAAAAAGTATTCAAAATCTAGTTTTGGATTATTTAAAATATTACAAACTAAATCATATATTTCTTCTTCAGGATATGCTTTAAATCCATCATAAATTTCTTTTTCAACACGCCATAAATCTCTTTGCCACCAACCTTTACGACTGTTTTCATGATAAGGATCAAAAGCATCTCTAAAATTTTTAAGTGTATTAGATGAAATTTCAAGCATAGAGCCAATTTTCTGATGTGTTTCCCCTTTGTTACCAAGTCCTAATCTCTGATAACTATCTTTATCAAATCTTGAAAGATAATAACCTACTATATAAGCATAGGGACAATTACAATCACTAAATGAATCTATCAGGCGATCCCAATTATCAGGTTTTTTCATTATTCACAACTCCTTTTGATTATCAAAAATATTGTGTTTAACTATTCCCAAATATTCAACCTAAGCGACTGCAAACTCTGTAAACTTGCGAGTTTCAGGATCATGAAAAGCTAAAACAATATCCTCTTGTGGTACACCTTCCCTTAATAACTCAGTTGCAATACCTTCCTCAGTCCAATCTTCTTCAATGTAAATTTTCTCATTTTTAATTCTGACATAAACAGTAATACCTCTAACTTTGTGATCATTATGCCAACCTGTTTGAAACCAAAGATATTGATCTCTTTGTTCATCAAAAGCTAGAATACTATCAACACCATCAGGATTAGGCGTTTGTGATGCTAATTGCTCATATTCATTCAGAATTTTCTTGATCACATTGCGATATTGGTTTAATTTATCCATTGTACTATCTCCTCCTTATTCAAATCAACAACTATTAATTTTAAATCATTTTCTGCCATGATGAACGAAATCGCTTTTTGCAGAAAAAAAGATTGATAAATACTGCGACTTACCCCTAAATAAATTGTTACTTTAGGAAGAATAACTTTTAACAAGGTACGATAAATAATATATTGCCCTAAAGCTGTTTCAAATTCACGCATGGGTGAACGACCAATAAAACTTTTAATTTCTACAATAATTTGTTGTCCATTGCGTTCAATTTCTAAAGTTCTATCAGCTAATAAATCAGCAAATAATTGTATCTCCTCATATTTAATAGTATAAGGATCACGAATAATCATCCAACTGTCTTTAATCAAGGCATTTTTAATTGCTTCATGGTAAGTATCCCTAGCTGACATAAAAATTAAATTCAGAAAAATTTTAATAATCTGATCATAAACTATAAACTGTCTATTTCTGACAAATTCGTTTACCAGTAACTCCTGTAACAATTCCCTTACAATAAAATAAAGAAAGCAAGACATTACAGGATCACAATCTAAACCATGCTACAAGAATATCGTCAACAGGTTGCCGATCGCGCTCAATTGGGTATTCCTCCTTTACCATTAGACGCACAACAAACATCAGCATTGTGTGAATTACTGAAAAATCCACCCACAGGCGAAGAAGAGTTATTATTAAATTTATTACGCGATCGCATTCCCCCTGGAGTAGATCAAGCTGCTTATGTAAAAGCTGGATTTCTGACTGCGATTGCTAAAGGAGAAATTACCAGTCCTTTAGTTTCACCAGTTGACGCAGTAGAATTACTAGGAACTATGATTGGTGGTTACAATGTTCAGTCCTTAATTGATCTACTCCAAGTTTCTAGCAGTTCTGTATCAGAATCTTCAGAAACACCCTTGGTCATGGGAGGAGAAGGAAGAGAACAAATCGCCGCTTATGCAGCCAACGCCCTCAGCAAAATTATGTTGGTGTATGATGCTTTCCATGATGTTTTGGAATTGTCCAAAACCAACCCCTACGCCAAACAAGTGGTAAACTCCTGGGCAGAAGCAGAATGGTTTACGTTGCGTCCCACATTACCAGAATTTATCACTGTTACGGTTTTCAAAGTTCCCGGAGAAACTAACACCGACGACTTATCACCCGCAACTCACGCTACAACCAGACCAGATATTCCATTACACGCTTTGGCGATGTTGGAAACTCGTCAACCGGGAAGTTTAGAAACTATTGCAGAGTTAAAGAAAAAAGGATTTCCCGTTGCTTACGTTGGTGATGTCGTGGGTACAGGTTCTTCTCGTAAATCTGCAATCAATTCTGTATTATGGCATTTGGGCAATGATATTCCCTTTGTGCCAAACAAACGGGCGGGAGGTTATATTTTAGGAAGTGCGATCGCTCCCATCTTTTTTAACACAGCCGAAGATGCCGGTGCATTACCCATTCAATGCGATGTCAGCAAAATGGCAACCGGTGACGTAATTACCATTTATCCCTACAAAGGAACTGTTCTCAACGCCGCAGGAGAAGTAATTTCCACCTTCAGCCTCAAACCTGACACCATTTTAGACGAAGTTCGCGCAGGTGGACGCATTCCCCTACTAATTGGACGTACCCTCACCGATAAAACCCGTCTAGCATTGGGTTTAGCGCCCAGCACTTTATTTATCCGTCCTCAAGCCCCAGTGGACACCGGCAAAGGCTACACATTGGCGCAGAAAATGGTCGGGAAAGCCGCTGGTTTGCCAGGAGTACGTCCGGGGACATCTTGCGAACCAATCATGACTACAGTGGGTTCTCAGGACACTACAGGCCCAATGACCAGAGACGAATTGAAAGAACTCGCTTGTTTAGGTTTCAGTGCAGACTTGGTCATGCAGAGTTTCTGTCATACAGCCGCATATCCCAAACCTGTGGATATTAAAACTCATCAGGAACTCCCCGACTTCATTTCCTCCCGTGGTGGTGTGGCGTTGCGTCCTGGTGATGGTATCATTCACTCCTGGTTAAACCGGATGTTATTACCCGACACCGTGGGTACAGGTGGAGATTCCCATACTCGCTTCCCCTTGGGTATATCCTTTCCTGCGGGTTCGGGTTTAGTAGCGTTTGCTGGTGCATTGGGTGTCATGCCTTTGGATATGCCAGAATCAGTTTTGGTCAGATTTACAGGGGAATTACAACCAGGAATTACTTTAAGGGATGTTGTCAATGCCATTCCTTATGTAGCCATGCAAAAAGGTTTGTTAACTGTCGAGAAGCAGAACAAGAAAAACATCTTCTCTGGCAAGATTTTGGAAATTGAAGGTTTACCAAATTTGAAAGTTGAACAAGCTTTTGAATTAACTGACGCTTCCGCAGAACGTTCTTGTGCTGGTTGTACAATTAAATTAAGCGAAGAAACAATTGCGGAATATTTACGTTCCAATATTGCCCTTTTAACTAATATGGTAGCCCGGGGTTATAGTGATGCCAGAACTATTATGCGCCGGGTGGCAAAAATGCAAGAATGGTTAGATCATCCAGTATTATTATCTGCTGACGCTGATGCCGAATATGCAGAAATAATTGAAATTGATTTAAGCCAAATCACAGAACCAATTGTAGCTGCTCCCAATGACCCTGATAATGTTAAGTTATTATCGGCAGTTGCCAATGATCCTGTACAAGAAGTATTTGTGGGTTCTTGTATGACAAATATCGGACATTATCGAGCAACTGCGAAGGTTTTAGAAGGTGCAGGAGATGTGAAAGCGCGGTTGTGGATTGCACCTCCTACAAGAATGGATGAACACCAATTAAAGGCGGAAGGTGTTTATGATGTTTTCGTGGCTGCAAAGGCGAGAACTGAGATTCCCGGATGCAGTTTATGTATGGGAAATCAGGCGCGAGTTGATGATAATACAACTGTGTTTTCTACCTCGACTCGTAATTTCAATAATCGCATGGGTAAAGGCGCTCAAGTGTATTTAGGTTCGGCGGAATTAGCAGCGGTTTGTGCATTATTGGGAAGGCTTCCTAATGTGCAGGAATATTTGGATATTGTGGCTGAAAGAATTCATCCTTTTGCTGATGATTTGTATCGCTATTTGAACTTTGATCAAATTGTTGGTTTTGAGAATGAGGGGAGGGTGATTAGTAAGGAGGAACAGGCTTTGTTGGTATAATGTAATTGGGGTGAGTCTTGATGACTCACCTTGATTTTAAGAAGTTTATATTTAATCTAATTGTTAAGATTTTTTACTCTATCTAAATTAAGCTATTTCAGTGATAAAGTGATAAAATGTAGTTATACTAACTCATTTAATCAACAAATCTCTAATTTTAAACGTTAACGAAAAAGATTGTCAACTATGGTAAATCAACTAGAAATTACAGATCAACGCAAAGAAAATGCTGAAGCGGAAATTCGTGACAAAACAAAGCGTGTTGACTACAACACCTTAGAATATCCTATCGAAGTAATTGTGCAAAAATATTTAGATGGGGAGAAGGAAGATGAAAATGAATTGTTTATTCCAGATTATCAACGAGAAATAGCTTGGGATGAAGATAGACAATCAAAATTCATTGAATCTGTGATGTTAGGTTTACCAATCCCTTATATTTTTGTTGCGGATATATCAAGTACAGAAGATTTAGCACGATTAGAAATTATAGATGGTACACAACGTATTCGGACTTTAGCTAAGTTCATTAACAATGAGCTTAGATTACAAAATCTAAATAAATTAGAAAGCCTCAATGGGTTTACTTTTCAAGATTTACCGCTACCACGTCAAAGACGTTTTAACAGAACTACCATGAGAATGATTCAATTAACCGAACATTCAGGTGAAGAAATTAGAAGGGATATTTTTGAGAGACTTAATACTGGTAGTGTTCAATTGAATGAAATGGAGAAACGCAGAGGATCTCAACCAGGAAAGTTTTTGGATATAATCGAAGAGTTATCAAAATATCAACAATTTCGAGATTTATGTTCTTTTACTCCAACTCAGATAAATAAGAGAGATCCCCAAGAATTTGTTCTCCGGTTTTTTGCATTTCTGAATAATTATGAAAATTATCCTGGGAAAAGTGATATTCATAAATTTTTGGATGATTATTTAGAGCAAGAGAATAAGTCTGAAACATTAGATATTAATGCAGCTAAAAATGAATTTTATTTAATGTTAAATTTTGTTCAAAAGTATTTTTCTGATGCTTTACATACCTATATCAAAATAAAAAAATCCTATGAACCTACAACTAGAATTAAGTTTGAATCAATTACTGTAGGTATTGCTTTAGCGTTAAGAATAAATCCAGATATAGTTCCCAATTCAATTGAGTTTTTAAACTCTAAAGAATTTAAAGATTATACCAATTCTAATGCGAGTAGTTCTAAAAACAAAGTAATTAATCGTATTTATTATGTTCGTGATCAGCTTTTAGGTAATTCATGAGAAGTACATTATTTGAAGATTTTGATAAACGCGCTCAAGAAGTAAGACGATATTTTATATTATTGAAAAATTTAGAGCAAGGTTCAATTCAATTAAGTATGGGTAATACAAACAATACAAAAATCAAACCGATAAACAATGATTTAGAAAAAACTCTTAAAGCAACAGGATTTTTGTTACTATATAATCTAGTTGAATCTACAATGCGTAATGCAATTGAAACAATATTTGATGAATTAAAAACTAAAAATATTTCTTTCGATGATGTAAGAGACGAAATTAAAAAGATTGTTATTGATAATCTAAAAGATAAAGATAATAAATCTACTAAAGATATTTTAGTTACAGTTCAAAATATTTCGGTTGATATCATATCAGCTACTTTTAATAGAGATAGATTATTTTCAGGAAATATTGATGGACAAAGAATCAAAGATATAGCCGAAATGTATGGATTTTCATATAAGACTAATGCTAGAAAAACTGGAAATGGTAAGGATTTACAACGAATTAAAGATCATAGAAAAGACTTAACACATGGTTTTAAGTCTTTTGAGAAAGTTGGTAGAGATGCTACTTCTGATGAGCTATTGGAAATTCAAAAAAGAGTTATTTGTTATTTAAGGGGAATATTAGAAAATATAGAGAGTTATCTATCTAATGAAAAATATTTAAAAAAGAATCCGGTTAAAAATGCTTTAATTAAAGACGGTTGGACAATTACAATAGATACTTGTCCTCTGGAATATGAAGACGTTGAACTTTATCCAGATTTAGCTATAGAAAAGATAATTTCAGAAAACCAAAAACAACGTAAAATTATTGTTGAGATCACAAGTTTTATCAGTTCTTCACTCATCAAAGATTTTCAGAATGCTTTAGGACAATATATTTTATATCGTAATTTGATTCAACTATCTCAAAATGAATCCCAAGAAATTTATTTAGCTGTAAAAGATGAAATTTATGAGACTTTTTTTCAAAGGAAATCAATTAAAACTGTAGTTCAATTAAATCAACTTGCTTTGGTTATTATTAATACAGAAAAAGAGGAAATTGTACAATGGATAAATTAGTTAATTATCGTGAAACTATTAATGAAACTCGCGAAACAAAAAATTAGCAGTGAAAACTCAACGCTTAATCAGTTACTAATGGAATTACAGGAAGAATGCCAGAATGTGATTTCTCTGATTAATCAATTACAACTTTCTGAATTAAGCGATCGTCAAAAGGGTAAAATTCTCTCAGAATTGCTGGTAGCTTCTATTCATTTGCATTCCCATTGTGATGAAGATTGGCAAAATTTAATTTCTGATGAGTTGGAAACTTTAGCAGATGATTAGTGGATAAAATCTTATGAATATAAAGAGGTGCAAAAATGATAGAATTAAATTCTGAGTTTTTAACAAAAAATGGTCAAAAACAATTTGCAGTTTTACCTTATGAGGAATTTTTGAAGATTACGGAATTGTTAGAAGATTTGGAAGATTTAAGAGATTTACGGGATGCTAAGGAAGAAGAGAAAGATAGTCTTTCCGTATCTTTAGCTGATGTTAAGAAAATGCTTATACATAATCCATAGGTAAACAAAAATGAACTTTTACACAGTTGTTCTCAGACAAAGTTCCGGTTATTGGGTGGGTTTGTGTTTAGAAAATGGGATTGTTGGACAGGGAGATACTCAAGAAGATGCAGTTAATAAATTAAAGGAAGCAATAGAATCTTTTGAAGGTATTTATGAATCAGAAGATAATATTTATAAATCTCCTATTTCTATAGATGAATTACATGAATTTTTATTAGTTGAGGAAAAAGAAAAACAATCAGAAATCTATGAATTGAGGAAGGTTTATGCCTAAAAATATACTTTCTTTAAAACCCAAAGAATTAATTAAGTTATTAGAAAAAGCAGGTTGTACTTTTCATAGAGAGGGAAAAGGTGATCATTGTTTATATACTCGTGAAGTTGAAGGAAAAAGGAGAGTAGTTCCTATAGATATGGGCGCAAGGGAAATAATTATCTTAAAAGAACAGCACCAGACCATCAGATTTACTTAGCACTTGGTCAACTTGTTTATAAAGCTAATTTTGATGAAACTATCCAAGTTGTTGTTGATGAAAACCAACTTAAATTAATCATTGTAGATACAGATAAGGAGGTTATTACCAAATGGATAAGTTAGAAAATTACCGATTTTTAATCAAAAAAATCTTAACAGAATATCATCAACTTTTTTCCTCTGCATCTCCTGATAATATAGAAATGCTCTTAGCTTTTGATGAGCAAAGAGATCAATATTTATGGTTTCAAGTTGGTTGGACAACTGAGGAAAGAATTAAGGGAATTTCTGTCCATATTCGTATTAAAAATGAGAAGATTTACATTGAAGAAGATTGGACTGAGGAAGGAATTGCAACGGAGTTATTGAAGGAAGGTGTACCCAAAGAGGATATTGTTTTGGCTTTTCATGATCCAGAAACTCGTAAATTGACGGAGTTTGCTGTTGCTTAGAGACGTTTTGATGATTTTCTGTGGGTGATTTCTATGGTATAAGATACCTAAACTTGAGAGGTCTCTGGTATACTGTAATATTTAGGGTGGGGTATAATAGTCCATCTTATACACAAACGAGAGAATAACTTAATTATGCTATCTTTCCAAGCTTTTGACTCATTTGATCCTCTTGAAGCGAAAACTGAAGCTGATGCAGAAGTCAAGCTAAAATCCCTTAAAAACCAAATTAAAGGTATTTTAACATCCTATGCAGGATGGTATGATCCCTTTTCTGAAACTATTCAAAATTCTATGGACTCTGTAGAAAAACGTGCTACTAAAGAGTCTACTTATATCCCAAAAATTTGGATAACTATTAATTTACAAAAGAATATACTAATAGTAACAGATAATGGAACAGGTTTAGATGAAAAACAATTTAAATCATTTCTAACCCCCTTCTTTTCTTTTAAGAATAACAAAAATCGCGGACATAAAGGTGTTGGAGCAACCTATTTAGCCTATGGATTTAATTATATTCAACTGTGTACTAAAACTTCTAATTATAGTGCTATAGGAAAAATGATTAATGCAAGAGAATGGGTAGATGATGATGATAATTCTTTAGGAAGGCCTCACGTAACTCCTGATGAAGAACCTTTAGATCCATATTTTAGAACAATTGTAGAAAATAATGACACAGGTGTTTCCATTTGTCTTGAATTTGATAAAAATACTTTTCCTAAAAACCTCACTTGGGTAGGAATGAAAGAAGCTAGTTCGTGGCTAAAAGTTTTAAGACTTAAAACAGCATTAGGATCTATTAAACCCACTGAAAAATTAGAGGTTTTTTTAGATGTAATTGATAAAAATGGAAAACTAACTAAAGAATCAATCACAAGTCCTACTTATCTACGTATTCATGAAACTACTCAAAAATCAAAATCTATTTGTTATGAAATAATCCAACAGAAGAAACAAGAATTACTAGATAAACATAAAGATTATAATGAATTACCTAAAAGCTTTATAAATAAATATGTTATTTATGGTGAGTGGAATTTTGATTCATCTGATTCTCATAAAGAACTAAAACTAAAATTAGAAGAGGAAGAAAAAGAACTTTTAGATAAACATAAGCCATATGTATATTGTGCTTATGTTTGGTCAGTTAATCATTGGAATAATTTTAGTCGTGAGTTAGATTATAGAATAGGAAATAAAGTGTTATCTGGTGGGATACAATTAGCATCAAATAATATGCCACAAGGAGAAACAATTCAAATTCCATTAGGACAAAACATCAGTCGTCAAAATAATGCTTTTGTGTTGATTCATTTTGAAAATTATACACCAGATTTAGGTCGGAAAAGTTACAAAAAACAATTACAAGAACTAGCACAAAAAATTGCTTCCCGTTTAGTAGATGTTTTATTTAGGTATCATAAATGTTTGAGACCTACTGGAAGTGGAAAAAGCAGAGAGGATATTTTAATACAAAAGAGAATTGATGATTGGAAAAAGGAAATGGAAGAACATGAGCAACAACATCCTTTAAATTTAATTAATAAGAACTTTTTCAATCCAACAAAAGAAATCTCTATTACATCAATACCATCACGAGAACAAGATGTGATTGCACTTTTTAATCAGATGATTGCTGGAGGTGTTATTCGTGGAATTAAAATAATGGCAACAAATGAGCGTTCTGATTATGATAGTCTATACAGAATTATTATAGATAACAATCCTTTACATATCTATGATAAAGACAGAAATCCTTTGGGAGTTCAAGAGGAAAATCTAGAAGATTATGAATCTAAAAAAGTATTACCATTTCAGTCTGCTCCTCAAGTTTTAGAGTACAAGTATTCATTGGATGGATTAATTGAGGATATAGATACAGGAATAAAAAATTCCAAAGATATTAACTTGGTTGTAGTTTGGGAAACAGGAGAAGAGTGGCAGAAAAATTATCAAATAACAACTACACTACATGAAGATTACCTTGAGTATAGACCTTATCATGGTGTTACACATAGAATGTCTAATCTTGAGATACGTGGAAATATCATGGATGTAATTGTTTTACAAGAATTAATTGAGTATCTTAATAATCCTGAATCTACTGAAGAGAAGCAGCTTAAAAAATACGAAGATTATGAAGATTAAATAGTAATTTTTCCTTTAAATTGTACTTTTTTAACTGATGATTTAGTAAGAGCAATCGCTTTTTTGATGTAGAGAGTTATGAGTGCGATCGCTTTTTAGTATACAGGAAGTTTGAAGAGTGATCGCATTCCTCCAACATCCCAAACCGACCTAACCCCCCAACCCCCTTCCCTGCAAGGGAAGGGGGAGAAATCTTGCTCCCCTCTCCTCGTAGGAGAGGGGCTGGGGGAGAGGTCAAACACGATATAAAAACACACCCCACAAATGAACAACCAACCACCGAAAAAAGACGGACTTCATAACATAGTCATTGGACAAAAAATAGAACCCGTAAAACTCGAACTCGCCAAAGAAATGCGTCGCCAAATGACATCAGCAGAAAAAATTCTGTGGGAACATCTTCGCGCCAACCGCTTGCATGGGTTACATTTTCGCCGTCAACAAATTATAGATGGTTTTATAGTAGATTTTTATTGTCATGCTGCTAGTTTAGTCATAGAAGTAGATGGAAAAATTCATGAACAACAAATAGAATATGATATAGAAAGAGACAAAATTTTATCAGCTAGAGGTTTGCGTTTATTGAGATTTAAAAATCAAGAAATAACCGAGAAAATTGATCAAGTTTTGATGCGAATTTATCAAACTTGTTGTGAAAAGACCTAACCCCCCAGCCCCCTTCCCTACGAGGGAAGGGGGAGCAAGATTTACTCCCCTCTCCTTGTAGGAGAGGGGTTGGGGGAGAGGTCAATATCGCTTTACTATTTGATATAATTGTAAAAATAGACTTAATCCATTAACCAATATCAAATAAATGAATCATCTAACTACCTTTCAAGAAATTGCTTCTCAAGTGCAATTATTCCAGAGTATAGAACAAAAAGAGACATTTTGGGTTTATGAGTATTTGTGAGAAATTCGGGTTTATGTCCTCTGCCGTTGTACTTGCAGTTTAAGCATGATTTCTGCGTGCATTTCGCGGGTAATGGGATAGAAGTAGACTAAAACTAACCCGGCAATTAAACAAATTGTTGGTATGGGTCCAACAGCGATACGAATGGCTAAAAGTGCAGATTCAGGTTGTACAGGTAAAGAACTTTGTCCAGCAACCGCTTCTTTAAAACCATAAGCTTGTAAAGTATTACCGACCAAAAATAGCCCGAAAGCTAAACCAAATTTTTGCAATAAAACCATGAAACCATAGAAAATTCCTTCCCGTCGTTGTCCAGTTTGCAATTCATCTAATTCAATCACATCAGGGATCATTGACCAGGGAATTAGATAAGCTGTAGAAACTCCCATACCTGCCATTACAGCCATAACATACATTAAACCAACTTGATTTGGCTGTAAGAAAAATAATCCAGCAGCCGCAATAATCCAGGAACTCATTCCTAAGAAATAAACGATTTTTTTGCCAATCTTTTTACTTAAATAACTCCAAATAAATAACATAAATAAAGCCGTTCCCTGCACTGCAATCATGACTGTGGGGACATCTCCCTCTTTAAGTTTCATACAGTTAACGACAAAATAGGGAATAATGCTGGCTGTGATTTGCACACCTAACCAAGAAAAAAGATATATCGCAATTACAAACAAAAAAGGTTTATTACTAAAGACAATTTTCAACTGTTCAAAAAAGGGAATTTCGGCTTCTTGTGGCAAAGAAATCCGTTTAGCTTCAAAAGCTAAAATGCGATCGCGCACCCCATAAACGCACCAATACAAGGATAAAACCGAAATCACGGTACACACAGCCGCTAAAACTAAATATTGTTGTTGGCGATCGCTAATTTGTGAGAAAATAATTTTTGATAAAATCAACGATAAAATACTGCCACCAATGGAAAACGTAAACCGAAAACTATTCAAACTAGTTCGTTCATCGTAATCTTGAGTTAACTCAGGAGTCATGGCTGTATAAGGCAAATTCACAACAGTATAAAATGCCTGAGATATAATCCCAATTACTACATAATACCAAAATAAACACCAAATATTACTACTTTTGTCAGCAGTAAATTGGGGGACAATCCACTGCAAGAAAAAGAAAAATCCAAAAGGAATTGCCCCATATAAAAGCCAAGGTAGACGACGACCCCAGCGCCGGGATTGGGTTTTATCAGTCAACATTCCCACCATAGGATCATTGATACCATCCCAAATTTTGCCAATCATCAAAATACTACCTGCCAAACCCGCTGGAATTCCTGCCACATTGGTAAAGAAAACCATCATGTAAAATACAGCAATATTTGCAGTAATCGCAGGACCCAAATCTCCCGCACCATAAGCTAATTTAGTTTTAAAATCTAATTTTTCACTGGACAGAGATTGGTGAAAATCGTTATTATGAGAATTATCTTTAACCATAAATTACACCCTTATGAATTGACAATTGACAATAGATAACTAACAATTATTAACACACTTATTTTAGTTTTATGTCAGACCTTTACATTTCTTGGTCAGATTATCACCACAAAATTGAACAACTGGCTGTAAAGATTTATCAATCGGGTTGGGAATTTAACCAAATCGTCTGTTTAGCTAGAGGGGGACTGCGAGTAGGAGATATTCTCTCCCGCATATACAATCAACCATTAGCAATTTTAGCTACCTCATCTTACAGCGGCGCAGGGACATATAAAAGAAGTAATTTAATTATTTCTCGTCAATTAACCATGACTAGTGAAAATTTAGGTTCACGGATTTTGCTAGTAGATGATTTAGTAGACTCTGGTATCACTATTCAAGAAACAGTTCCCTGGTTACAGAAACATCATGATTTTCCCATTCAAGAAATTCGCACCGCTGTAATTTGGTATAAAGCTTGTTCAGTTGTTGTTCCTGATTATCACGTTGATTATCTGGCTGATAATCCTTGGATTCATCAACCTTTTGAACATTACGAATCTATTAGTCCTTCCGAACTGGCAAAAAAGCTGAATTTAGTAGTCACATAATCCAAATATTATCCAGAATTTTTGTAGAGACATTTCATGTAACGTCTCTACTTTTTCACTTTTTGTTAAAACAACCATAACCAAACAGGAAGAGTAAACAACAAAACTATCATCCCCATAGCTAAAGCAGTAACAGCCAAATCTCTATCCAAATCAAAGGTTTCCGCGATTACCAATGTAGCCAAAGCTGGAGGCATACCCATTTGCAAAACTATCACCTGTGCTGCATTACCAGTAACACCAAAAAATGAGAGAGTGCTACCTAAAATCATCGGCACTAATAGCATTTTAATGAACACACTACTCCCCGCTTCTGGTAATTTTCGCCAAGATTTTAGTTGGGAAAGTCGCATTCCAATTAACATCAAAGATAAAGCAACTGCACCCCAAGCCAATTTTTCCAAACAAAATACCACTGGAGAGGGAAGCGTCACTTGATGCAATAATAAGCCAAATCCAAAACTCCATAAAGCCGGATTAATCAAAATTACCTTTGCTATTTGCATCTGATTTTGGGTATTATTACCAAACTTAGCAGCAAGAAACACACCTAAACCATAAGCACCAAACAGCGAACCCAACATATCGTAAAATAAAGCCCAGGCAAAATATTCTTTACCTACCATTGCTAAAGTAATGGGAAAACCCAAATTACCTGTATTACCTACCATTGCTGCTAGAATCAAACTACCTTGAGTTGTCGCGGGGGGAACTGAATCAATGAAATGGGCTTGGGCTTTGATTCTTAACCAAGCTAATAATGCCCCCAGAAAGATTGCCAAGTGAGCTATTATCGGTGCAATCCAAATCTGTCCTGATAAATCTGTTTGTAGTAAAAAACCGATGATGCTTATAGGTACTCCCACCCAATAGAGAAATTGACCTACGTAAGTGGAAGTATTGCTAGGCAACTTACGTCCCAGTATAAATCCCATGAGGATTAATCCCACTAACTTGATATATAGTTCTAAAAGATTTATCAAAATTACACCCGAAATAATTCAGAATTAAGAATTAAAAAAACTCTTTTCTTCTTTAACTAACTATTAAACACAAACAGGAGCAAAAACTTGAATAAAGCTGGGTTTCCTAAAAAACCGCACAATTCCTACCCTCTCTCTGGTGATGATATCCCAGTGGCTTTACGCGATACAAATGATGCAGGAAGTAAGATCAAAGTCCAACCTGTGGTTTTGATTATAGGTGGATTAACAGGATTTTTGTTACTGGCTGTCTCTAGTGGTTTTTTGTTTTCGCTGACAACACCTAAGCCAACTGCTAATTCTGTAGCTGCACCGATTAGTTCTACACCCATAGCCGCTAATACCCCAAATAATAATGATACAGTGTTGGGACATTTTCCCTATTCAGAAGCACCAGAATCAGAATTAGCCCCAATTACGGGTGACAGTAGAATCAGAATGCGAAAATCTGCCGCTGTCAAGTTTCAAGCCATGGTACAAACCGCTAGAAGTGCGGGTGTAATTTTAGTTCCAATTTCTGGCTTTCGTTCTGTACAAGAGCAAAAGCAGTTATTTTTCGGTGTAGGCGCACAGCGGAATCAAACCCCAGCCGAAAGAGCAGCCCTCAGCGCACCACCAAATCATAGTGAACATCATACAGGTTATGCGGTAGATGTTGGCGATGGCACAGTCCCAGCAACTAATCTCCAAGCTAATTTTGATAATACCAAAGCTTATCAGTGGTTACAAGCCAATGCTGCCAAATTTAGTTTTGAAATTTCCTTTCCGAAAAATAATCTTCAAGGCGTGAGTTATGAACCTTGGCATTGGCGTTTTGTCGGCGATACTGATAGTTTAGAAACATTTTATAAAGCCAAAAATATCAAACCTGTAAAAACACCATAATGATAGTCAGAGAATATCAAATATCTGACACTGAAGCAATTATGAAACTGTTTGTAGAACGTCGAGGAATAAAACTTAAAAATTATGTAATGGAAAAATATTTATAATTTCTGGTTTTACATTAGTTCAGATTTCATGTATTTATTTCTTCCTTTGCGCCTTTGCTCCTTTGCCTCTTTGCGCGAAATAAAATTAAATGTAGTTTATCGGTGCAGTTCCCCACACCGATTTACATAATTTAACTCTAGTTTTCCGTGCCATATTCCTTAGGCTAATGCGGAAGCTTGGGGTTTGGCAAAAATCATCCTTCCAGCAGAAGTTTGTAAAGCACTGGTAACTACTACTCGCAATTCACCACCAACATAACCTCTACCTTCTTCCACTACTACCATTGTGCCATCATCTAAATAGCCAATTCCTTGAGTTGGTTCTTTTCCTTCTTTGAGAATTTTCAAATCAAGATAATCACCAGGTAAATAAGTTGGACGAACAGCATTGACTAAATCATGAACATTCAAAACTGGAACTTTTTGCACACTAGCAACTTTCGATAAATTGTAATCATTGGTGAGTAATGTGCCATTGATTTCTTGAGCAAAACGCACCAATTTAGCATCAACAGTGGCAGTATCTTCATAGTCCACAGGATTGATTAAAATGCGTTCGGGATAATTTTCCCGAATGCGGTTGAGAATTTCTAATCCTCTTCTTCCCCTCACCCGTTTTTGATCCTTACTCGCGTCGGCTACTTGTTGTAATTCTTGTAAAACAAATTGGGGGACAAGAATTAATCCTTCTAGAAATCCTGTTTCTAGTAATGTTTCAATCCGGCCATCTATAATGCAGCTAGTATCTAAAACCTTAGTATTAGCAGGTTTAAGAGTTCCTTCCACCACCATACTTTCTACAGTATTGGGGTTAATTAATCTTAACAAACCCCGTCCGTGAGTATCGGCTAAGTTCATTCCTGTAACAGAGAGGATAATACTGCCAACAACCGCAACAAGAGGTTTGATAAAACCAAAATCTGGGGGAATGGGTAATAAAAATAGCGGGGCTAACATCAGATTGGCGAGTAATAGCCCAATTACTAAGCCAATGGCACGGGTGAGAATGACTTCTAGGGGCATTTCCCGGACTTGTGACTCTAGCCGACGGTATGTAGTCTGGAAACTCAGCCCAACTGCACCACCGATAATGGCAGCAAAGACAGCGAAAACTAGGCGTAAGGCATCTAAATCACTAACTCCATCAAGAGTACCAGGGGGGAGTAGATCAGTGCTGAAATAACCTATTCCCGCCGCTGCCAAGATAAATGAGAGAATAATAATGACATCCAGCATGGTTATGTTGTGTTCCTACAACGATATTTATTCGATAGAGTAAAGTATGCTTGTTTGAGTCCTTTTTAGTGATGGAATCATCTTAGCTGCTCAGGCAGACAGAATATGCCAACATTATAACTAAAGCGTTTTTACTGCATATTATTTTTATTTTTAGGGAAAAAGGATGAAAAGTTGTAAACAAACTCCTCATTTTCATTATTTTTAACAGTCAAATCAAATTAACTTCACTATTGTTCAAAATGAGTCAAAAAGATATTGGTTGGGGGATTCCCAGTTCTGCTTATGTGCATATTCCCTTTTGTCGGCGACGATGTTTTTATTGCGATTTTCCGGTATTTGTGGTCGGGAATAACTCACGGGGCGAAAATTCTGGGACAATTGGCGAATATGTTGAAGTTTTATGTCAAGAAATCAGGATTGCACCAACTTATAGTCAACCTTTAGAAACAATTTTTTTTGGTGGTGGTACTCCTTCACTATTATCAACAGCACAGTTGCAATCTATATTGACAACCTTAGAACAGCGATTTGGCATTGCCTCTGGGGTAGAAATTTCTATGGAAATTGACCCAGGGACGTTTGATTTTGCACATATCGCTGGTTATCGTAGCTTAGGAGTAAATCGCGTGAGTTTGGGTGTCCAAGCTTTCCAAGAAGAATTGTTAAAAACTGCTGGGCGATCGCATTCCCTTATAGATATATTTACAGCTATAGAGTTAATTCACAAGGTCGAGATTCCCGAATTTAGCTTAGACTTGATTTCTGGCTTACCGTATCAATCTTTAGCACAATGGCAAGATTCCTTAATCCAAGCAGTAGCAGCCACCCCAACTCACATTTCCATCTATGACCTGACCATTGAACCCGGAACAGCCTTCAATCGTTATTACAAACCGGGAGATCATCCGTTACCCACAGATGAAACCACCGTCAAAATGTATCAAATGGGGCAAAAGACCTTAACTGATGCTGGTTACGAACATTACGAAATTTCCAATTATGCCCAACCAGGACATCAATGCCAGCATAATCGAGTTTATTGGCAAAATCGCCCCTATTATGGCTTTGGTATGGGTGCAGCCAGCTATATACAAGGTAAACGCTTCACCCGTCCTCGCAAAACCCAGGAATATTACCAATGGTTAAAAAATGGTGCTGTGATTGATTGTGAAGTCACACCACAGGCAGATGTTTTGTTAGAAACTCTCATGTTAGGGTTACGGTTAGCCGAAGGAATCAGTTTAAATTCCTTAGCAACAAACTTTGGCAACCATCAAGTTGAGAGAATTCAAAGCTGTTTGCAACCATACTTTGCTCAGGGTTGGGTGAAGATTGTTGGGGATAGGTTGCGTTTTAGCGATCCCGATGGTTTTATATTTTCTAATGTGATGTTAGCGAAGTTGTTTGAGGAGTTAGGAGAATAATAAATTATGTTTCGCGCAAAGGCGCAAAGAAGCAAAGGCGCAAAGTTTGAAATTTGTGAGTTTCCAATTTCATATTTTAATTTAGCAATGCCGATTATTGCATCAAATCATCATTTGCAATTTCACCAGGATAAAAGTTTAAGTTAATTAGATCTTCCCATAAATATAGGCATTGAGGAGGAAAGGTTGATAACGGTAAATTGGTTTCTCCTGATGCTAAATCCCTGGCATTTTCATAAGCTTCCTCAAGTGCTACTTCTAGAGAAGACTGCAAACTAGGATTTTCATTCAGTAGTTTTATAATATCCCGGCGTTGAATCCGAATAGTTGCTAACCAACTACGAATACGTTTTGATGATTGATATTCCCACTTGAGTAAATGTCCAATGAAAACACTCAGACGATTTCTTAATTCTTGGCGTTCCCTTCTCCCCAAAGATTCAACTTCCTCAATTAAATTAACTAAATCAACTTGATTCCATAGCTGATAACGTAATAAATTAGCCTGTTGTTGAGTCCAGGCATAAAAATCCGTTTCATAAAGATTCAGGTTGACAGCAGATTCTTTCGCCTTTTTTGTCTGCATAATTAAAACCTAGTAACCTTGA
This sequence comes from Dolichospermum sp. UHCC 0352, assembly GCF_009711925.1. Taxonomy (NCBI): domain Bacteria; kingdom Bacillati; phylum Cyanobacteriota; class Cyanophyceae; order Nostocales; family Aphanizomenonaceae; genus Dolichospermum; species Dolichospermum sp. UHCC 0352. Next base: position 21,912 of record NZ_VIKY01000258.1, read on the forward strand.
ATTAATTATAACTCCTTTCTTCCTTTGCGCCTTTGCTCCTTAGCGTCTTTGCGCGAAACAAAAACCTAAAAAGTCACCACACTCCGAATAGATTCCCCCCTGTGCATCAAATCAAAAGCATCATTAATCTTTTCAATCGGCATCACATGAGTAATTAAATCATCAATATTAATCTTACCATCCATATACCAATCTACTATTTTCGGTACATCTGTCCGCCCTCTTGCACCACCAAAAGCCGAACCTTTCCAAACCCTGCCAGTTACTAATTGAAAGGGACGAGTGCTGATTTCTTTACCTGCACCAGCTACACCAATAATCACACTTACACCCCAACCTTTATGACAACATTCTAAAGCTTGACGCATGATATTGACATTACCAATACATTCAAAGGAATAGTCAGCACCACCGTTTGTTAAATCTACCAAATAAGGAACTAAATCACCTGCAACTTCTTGGGGATTAACAAAATGTGTCATGCCAAATTTTTCAGCTAATTCGCGTTTTTTGGGATTAATATCTACACCAATAATCTTATTCGCGCCCACCATTCGCGCCCCTTGGATCACATTTAAGCCAATGCCACCCAAACCGAAAACTACCACATTTGCGCCTGGTTCTACTTTAGCTGTATTCACAACTGCACCAATTCCTGTTGTCACACCACAACCGATATAACAAACTTTATCAAAAGGGGCATCTTCCCGAATTTTGGCAACGGCGATTTCTGGCAATACCGTATAATTAGCAAAGGTGGATGTACCCATATAATGATGAATTATGTCGCTACCGATACTAAAACGGCTCGTGCCATCGGGCATTACCCCCCGTCCTTGTGTGCCGCGAATTGCTTGACAGAGATTGGTTTTGAAACTTAAACAATAATCACATTGCCGACATTCGGGTGTGTATAAAGGAATTACATGATCTCCCGGTTTGAGACTTTTAACATCAGTCCCGACTTCCACAACTATACCAGCGCCTTCATGTCCTAAAATTGCCGGAAATAAACCTTCAGGATCATCACCAGACAGGGTAAAAGCATCAGTATGACAAACCCCACTGGCTTTAATCTCAATTAAGACTTCTCCGGCTTGTGGTGGTGCTAATTGTACAGTTTCAATTGTGAGAGGTTTTCCTGCGGTGTAAGCTATTGCTGCTTTAACTTCCAAGATGCAATTCTCCTTTAAGGTTCGTTTTTGGGATTAATATCTACCCAAATAATCATAGTTGGCGCTTACTATTCGCGCACCTTGGATCATTTTACCTTGGATAATTAATTGTCTGAATCAGGATGTCCAGGATTTAAGGATTAACAGGATAGGGATTTTGTAGGGTGCGTCAGATATTGAAAATCTATTCATTATCACTAAATAATCGCATCTGACGCACCGGCTGATGATTTTTTGTCAGAATCAGGATGTTCAGGATTTAAGGATTTTCAGGATAATTAATTGTCTGAATCAGGATTTCCAGGATTTGAGGATTTTTAGGATAATTAATTGTCTGAATCAGGATATCCAGGATTTGAGGATTTTCAGGATAATATTGTCCGAAATATGGGAAAATACTATTGAAGCATCATCTAAATGCTACCCCAACCCAGCCCTAATTTATGGATGAACAGCGTCTCCAGGCATATCAACAGCTAATTCAACAACTGCTAAGTTGCCCAGATGGGGAAAAAGCGGCAATATTACAAGCTAATACGGAATTACTCGATGCTGACTTTTTACAAATGGTGGTAGAGGTAGCAGAGAATTTTACCCAAAAAGGAGAGGAAAATAATGCTAATCGCTTGATGGCTTTAGGATCTGAACCGAGCGAAGCCTTAGATATATCCCTACATGAAAATATCCCAAAACCAGAAACGCTGGTTAATGAAGCAGATATTGATACCTATTTACAATTTCTATTAGAAGTATTACAGGATCACGCAAAGAAAATACTAGCAGAAGCAGAAACAGAGAAAGCAGAGTCTATCGTTATAAAGATTGTTAATTTTAGTAATCTAATTCAGGAGTTCCCATTAGGTAAGAAAGCCAGCAACATGATGGAAATTGCCATAACTGGTTATGAAATAGCTTTAACTATTTTTACACGCGTTGACTTTCCCGAAGATTGGGCAGCGACGCAAAATAATCTGGGAAATGCTTATAGTCAAAGAATCAGGGGGGATAAAACCAAAAATATTGAACAAGCGATCACTGCTTTCTCTGCTGCACTAGAAGTATACACACACCCTGATTCTCTCAATTTTCCCCAAGATTGGGCAATGACACAAAATAATCTGGGGAATGCTTACAGAGATAGAATTAAAGGTGATCCATCTGAGAATTTAGAAATTGCCATCAAAGCTTACACTGCTGCACTGCAAATCTACAGACGCAATCATTGTCTCCCTGATTGGGCAATGACGCAAAATAATCTAGGTATTGCTTACACAGACAGAAAGAAGGGTAATCCATCTGAAAATTTAGAAATTGCGATCGAAGCTTATACGAGGGCTTTGGAAGTCAGAACCCTCGATGATTTTCCCCGGGATTGGGCAACCACGCAAAATAATTTGGGGATTGCTTATAAAAAAAGAATCAAGGGCGTTCCATCGGATAATTTAGAAAGTGCGATCAAAGCTTATACGAAGGCTTTAGAAGTAAGAACCCGTACCAATTTTCCTCAAGATCATGCTGAAACTTTGTTGAATTTGGGTATTGCTTACCAAAAATTACAACAGTTTGATTTAGCTTACTCTACCTTTGTTATTGCTATTGCCACTGTTGAAGATTTACGCGGTGAAATTATTTCTGGAGAAGACAGTAAACGTAAGCAAGCAGAAAAATATAACCAGTTATATAGACGCATAGTGCAAGTTTGTTTAGCATTGGGTAAAGAAACAGAAGCTATTGAATATGCTGAACGCAGTAAAACCCGCAATTTAGTAGAAGAAATTATTAACCGTGACTTAAAAACTATTTTCCCTCCAAATGTTGTCACCCAACTAGAACAACTGCGAGATGAAATAGCTAGTGGACAGAATTTACTGCAAACTGGTAAAGCTGAAAATACCACATTTTCATGGCAACATCTTCAGAAATTAAGACAACAACGGCAACAATTACAAGATACATATTTACCCATTGGTTCTAGTTTTAATTTCGCGTCATTAGAAAAAATAGTTGATGATAATACGGCAATTATTGAATGGTATATTACATTTGATAAAATTATCGCTTTTGTGATTCAACCAGGAGGTAAAGAAATCAAAATTTGGGAATCTTCATCAGAAGATAGAGAAGCTTTAAGAGATTGGATTAATGAATATCTGACTGACTACTATAATCAAAAAGACCAATGGCAAAATCAATTAGAAGAAAGTCTGCAAAATTTAGCAGTAATCCTGCACATTGAAGAAATTTTAGAAAAAATACCGCCTCAATGTGAAAAATTAATTTTGATTCCCCATCAATTCTTACACCTGTTACCTCTCCATGCTTTACCCGTTAGAAATTCATATTTAATGGATTTATTTCCTCAAGGTGTGGGTTATGCACCAAGTTTACAAGTATTACAACAGGTTCAACTGCGTCAACGTCCTAATTTTCAATCTCTATTTGCTATCCAAAACCCCACAGAAAACCTTGTTGGTGCAGATTTAGAAATAGAAAGTATTAAACAATATTTTTCACCTCAAAAAATAACAGTATTGCGCGGAAAAGAAGCTGATAGAAATGCTTTAGATTCAAGAATAGCAAATTTAGCAGAAGCAAATTGTCTTCACTTCTCTTGTCATGGTTCTTTTAACCTGGAAACCCCTGCTGATTCTTGTCTGCTTTTAAATGGTGTTGATGTTGATGAAGAAATTGATCTAAATAAATGCTTAACTTTAGGTGATTTATTCAATAAAGAATTTAATCTCAATCAATGCCGTTTAGTTGTCCTTTCTGCCTGTGAAACAGGTTTGATTGATTTCAATAATGTCAGCGATGAATATATTGGTTTACCCAGTGGATTTCTTTATGCAGGAAGTTCAAGCGTAGTTAGTAGCCTTTGGAAAGTTGATGATGTTTCCACCGCATTTTTGATGATTCACTTCTATCAAAATCTCCATGCTGCTTTTATTTCTGAAAAAGATGTATCAGTCGCATCTGTCCTTAATAAATCTCAACATTGGCTACGGAATGCAACCAAAGAAAATATGAAAAAGTTTGTGAGTACGTTAACATTAGATAGCACGTGGAATGATGAGATACTTGATTGGTTTGATAAAATAGAGACGGAATACAAGCCATTTGAGTCTCTTTTTCATTGGGCTGCCTTTATTGCTGTGGGTAATTAGGAGTATCTTTATGTCAATACATGAAACAAAAGTAAATAATTTCATTCATTTGTTAAAAACTCAGGCTTCCTTGTTTTCACTAGAAGATAGAGAGGAAATTAGTCAATTGATTGCATCTGAAGCTGATGAAGTAAAAGCACTTTCTAATGCTATTTCTAAATGGCTGGAAGAACATACTAGTATAAATGATGCTTTGAGAAAATTGAAAAGTGAATCGCCCGAAAGTAGAGCGCCAGGAAGCACAAAACCTAATCCAAAAATTCCTAAATATGAAACTGATAAAAAAGCATTATATAATGCTATTCACCAAAGTTCATCAGATGAAAAACCTGATGATAAATTAGAGGGTAATGTGTCTGGTTCGGGGGGAAAATAGATTAGATCATGCAACAGCAATTACCGAAATTACCGATAAATAAAGTAGCAAATCCTAAACTCACGCTTTACGCTTTTCATCTGCGCTATAATTTATCTCAAGGCATGAAAACCCCAGTTAAAAATGCTGATTATTTATGGTTGAAGTGTCAAGAATTAGGTAAAAAACTCAGCATTCCTAAATTGGAAACTTTACCAGCTTTCATCGAAAAGCAGAATCATTTATCTACTAATATCACCGGAATTTTACCTTTTACTGCAATTGAACATAAACCACGTCTCCATTTAAGAGGAGAAATTAATAGACGACAAATTCATGATACCTATGCTCTAGATTTAACTTTCCGCTACTCTGAACCAGAAGTACAAATTAATGATTTAGCAGGACTAAATCCTGAACAATATCTGCTTCCTAAAAATATCAATTCTTCCTTGGGACAAACTTTAGTCCTTTTTGCTAAACCAATAGGAAACATTCCAAATGAGCAAGCTTTTGCTGATGCTTGTCTCACGAGTTTACTTTCAGATACAGAAGTCAAAAAACTGCAAATTTATTGTCAGTCTCAGGGTAAGTTATTAGGTAGCTCCATTTTTGAATATAACAACAATGCTGATTCTCCTAAAGAACAGTGCCATATTTTGATTTGGTTAAATACTAATACTGAAACTACAACACTAGAGGAAAAAGGAGATTATTATTACCCGTTAATTGATATTCTCAATTGTCGTAGTAAAATCATTTATGCTCGGTCACAAGCAATTTGGTGTAATCAACAAGCTAGAGAAGATTTCAGCAAGTTAGAAAATAAATTGATGGCATTTAATAAGGCTAAAAATCTCCCCATTAATAATAAGTTGCAGCAGTTTAATCAATGGTTAAATGAAATACCAGAAATATCTTTTAACTACAGTCGTTATTTACGAGATTTACAAATTCATAAAAATACAATTCAAGCTAATAGTAAAAACTTGGCTGTATATCTGGATAAAATAAAAGCCATATCTCTACATCAAGACAATTTAGAATTTTTATCTACTTTTTTAGAACGAGCAGAAACTACCTTTATTGAACAAATAGATGTGGATTTAGGCTATTTGATACCAGCGCAAAATCTTTTCGAGCAGATGATCAGCACAATTCGCGGTATAGTGGAAATAGAACAAGCTAAAAGCGATCGCTCTTTAGAAACAACAGTACAAATATTAGGAATCGGTTTTGGTGGTGGTGCGATAGTTTCGGGTATTATAGTTCAACACATTGATAAAATTAACCTACCTTCATTACCAAAAAATCCCTTTTTAGCATCTTTAGTTTTAAGCATTATTGCTACTATAGTATGTACTCTTCTAGCTATGTTGGGTATATGGATAAAAAAGCGGAAATTGTAGGTTACAATGAATCATAACTTAGATATTTAATGAAGGAATAAATCATGAAAATACAAGGAATTATCAAAGGTAACACTATAGAATTATTAGATCAAATATTAGACAAAATTCTTCTACCTGATGGAGTAAAAATTTCTATAGAAATACCAGATAACTTAATAATTAAACAACCAAAATGGCAAGAATTAGAAGCTGTTATTGGTCTATGGAAAGATGATACAGAAATTGATGAAATTTTTGATATTATTAATCAGGAACGTCATCAAGATTTAGGACGTGAAATTAATTTAGATAGTTAAAATTATGTACTTGCTAGATACTAATATTTGTATTGCGATACTTAAAGCTAATGAAAATGTTGTATCACAGTTTCATGAAAAACATCAATCTTGCTATCTTTCTAGTTTAGTTTTAGCAGAATTGTACAAAGGAGTTTATTGTTCAACTAAAGTCGAACGTAATTTAGATAATTTAAAGAAGTTTGCTAATCTATTACCGATGATAGATTTTGATGAAAAAGCCGCAATTGAATTTGGAAAAATTCAAAATGAACTTAGAAAAATTGGAAAACCAACTGGACAATTAGATGCTTTAATTGCTGCTGTTGCTATTTCTCAGAATTACATTTTAGTAACTGATAATACTCGTGATTTTGAAAATATTACTAATCTGATCTTAGAAAACTGGTTAAAATCATAAAAATTCCTGATTATCATAAATTTAAACAGATTTGAGGTGATTGGTAATTGGTTATTTCCCCCTATCCCATATCACCTTAATGATCACGCAGAAACAGAAACTTCCGACTGATAGCAAATCCCCGCTTCCTTGAATCTTTGTAAAGCTTCACCCAAGCGATCGCAATCTGCAATTAAACTAATTCTCACATAGCCTTCACCACCCACACCAAAGGCATTTCCAGGAGTCAAAACCACCCCAGTTTGCTGTAAAACATTCAAAGCAAAATCTGTAGAATTCATTCCCACCGGACATTTTATCCACAAATACATAGTTGCTTCCGTTTTGGGAATATTCCACCCTAACTTACCCAAACCATCTATTAAAAAATCTCGACGAACGCGGTAACGTTGTTGCACTTCATGTAAATAAGAATCAGGAAGTTGCAAAGCTGTTTCTGCTGCTGTTTGTAAAGCCGAAAAAATGCCATAATCTAAATTGGTTTTCAGAGTCCGCAAACCTTGGATAACGTGACGATTTCCGACAACAAAACCAACGCGCCAACCTGCCATATTATAGGTTTTAGAGAGAGTGTGAAACTCGACACCAATCTCCTTAGCACCAGGAATTTCTAACAAGCTAGTGGGTTGATAACCATCAAAAGCTAATTCTGCATAACATAAATCATGGACTAAAAGGATTTCATACTTCCGTGCAAAGGCCACAATTTCCTCAAAAAATTCGCGGGGGGCTGTGGCTGCGGTAGGATTACTGGGATAATTGAAATAGAGAATTTTCGCTTTTCTAGCCACTTCCTCAGGAATAGCCGCTAAATCAATTAACCAATTATTTTCTTCCTTGAGAATTAAATTATGGATAACTCCCCCAGCAATAATCGGTCCACGAAAATGCACAGGGTAAGATGGTGAAGGTACTAATACAGTATCACCAGGATTAATATAGGCGATCGCTAAATGCCCCAAACCTTCCTTAGAACCGAGTAAGGGTAAAGCCTCACTATCAGGATCAAGGGTAACACCATAACGGCGATTATACCATTGAGTAATCGCCTTACGGAAACTAGCCGTTCCTTCAAATGGAGGATAACCGTGATTAGCGGGATTTTGCAAAGCTGCAATTGCGGCTTCTATCACTGGTTGGGGAGTAGGTCCATCAGGATTACCCATACCCAAATCAATCAAATCTAACCCTTGTTCTCTAGCCTTAGCCTTTAATTCGTCCAAACGGGCAAACACATAAGGCGGCAATTTTTGTATCCGTTCTGCGGGAGAAATCCAACTCAAAATCATTCCTTCACCTCGTCACTTATTCCCCTGGTGGAAACACGATTAATATCTATTGGTGCAGTGGTAGAAACCATTGCGGCCATCAATTGTTCCAACGCTACATTAAACGGTAGACGGTGGATATCAGAATTAGGTTCTAAACTAATTTCCGCTGCTGTTTGTAACTCACCCAGAGTAATATTACCTAATCCCAAATCTGCTAATTTTTGGGGTAGTCCAATCTCTGCATAGAACTTCAACAATTGTTGTCTTGCTGACGCTGCTAATTGATTTCCTTGGATCATTTCTTCTAACCGCAGTTGTACCAGGATACCATAAGCGACCTTTTCCCCATGAATGCTCCCATGTCCAGAAATATGAGTTAAGCCATTATGAACTGCATGGGCAGCGACTGTGCGACATTGCGCCCCACCAAGTCCCCCAATTACTCCAGCTAGGAGTACAGTTGCGTCCACAACTTCTTGCCAAACTTCCCCACCCGGAAACTGTAACGCAGCAGCAGACTTTTGCAATAAAATATCGCGTAAAACTCGCGCTTGTTGAACCGCAGCAATAATTAAAGTTTGTTGCAAATGCCCACTACTCACTGATGCTTCATACCATTTAGCGATCGCATCCCCAATTCCTGCTATTAATGTGCTTGAAGGTGCAGTCTGAACTAAATTATAATCCAAAATCAGCAAATCAGGACAGCGAGATAAAGCCACATCATATAAAAACGCCCCAGTTTCTGAATAGACATTAGAAAGAGCAGTCCAAGCCGCACAGGTAGCCCCAGAAGTGGGAATTGTCACAATTGGTAATGTCAATTGGTGGGCGACTAATTTAGCCGTATCCAGGGCTTTACCACCACCAATCCCGATAATCAGATCAGCTTTATGTTCTTTAGCGGCTTTGCGTAAGGCTTTCAAACTAGCTTCACAACAATCAGCACCATAGGAAACTGACAAAGGATGTAATTCTGGAGATTGGCAAAGAGATTGTAAACTCTCTTGACTCAGATTGAGAGTCTGATTTCCAGCAATAATTAAGGGACGAGTTCCCAAATTAGCAACTTCACCCGCAACGGTTGACAACACACCCGCACCGCGAATTACTTTCCCAGGGGCAACAGAAAGGCTGAAAAATGAACTAGAGGTTTGAGTGGACAAAGTTTCAGTAGAATGTTGATTAGGCATGATCGTTATTTTGCCAAAACTATTGATATTTCTTAATCAAATTTTAAAATAATCTTTATTGTATGATAGATGACCAAAAAATGTGCAAACAAGAAAGAAGCAGGGGGCAGGGGGAAGAGGAGAATATTTTTCTTCCCAATTACCCATTCCCAATTACCAATTACCTATAAAGCAGTGGGTTTTGGTAATGAAGCAAATTTATCTAAATAAACTTCTACCGCCATTTCTGGGTCTTCACGACTGACCAAAGTGCGATTTACTTGACCCAAGTACAGCGGTACAGATAACCCTATTTCTGGGTGGATAATAGTGCGAGCGCGAACTATCATTTCCTTACTACCACCAGTACCTAAGCGACCATAGGAATAAAGGTTACTAGCTGCTTGACGTAAAGTTGCTTCTAATTCTGTGGGAGTAATTTCTGGTGCGACGGCAATTACTGTTTGGTTAGAACCGTTATCATAAACTAGGCTGTACTTGACAGCACCAGGAATAATTGTGCGACTCAGGGGAACGAGGGAAAGTGAAAATAATCCCCCTGTCAGTACCAGCATAAAGCCAGTTGCACCCACCAGTCGAAAGCGAAAGCCCCATTTAAGAATGAAAGCTAAGATTGTCAGGACTGCAAATACTATTGTCGCAATACCTGACCATTGGGTATATTGGAGAAAATTAGCGGTACTGGGCATAAGGTTTTAATTACGGATATTACCATCTTACCTATCAGCAACACCAGATTTTTACACAAAACAAAAACACCCCCCATTTCTGGAGGGTGATTCTGTAATTAAGCTATTAACAAAGCTTTAATTATTAACCATTGATTGCAGGAGCGCTCATTGCAACAGGAGCAACATCACTAGCAGCCAAGTCTAGGGGGAAGTTGTGAGCGTTACGCTCGTGCATTACTTCCATACCTAAGTTAGCGCGGTTGATTACGTCAGCCCAAGTAGCGATAACGCGACCTTGAGAATCAATGACGGATTGGTTGAAGTTGAAACCGTTCAAGTTGAACGCCATTGTGCTGACGCCCAAAGCGGTGAACCAAATACCAAATACTGGCCATGCAGCTAGTAAGAAGTGTAATTGACGGCTGTTGTTGAAAGAAGCGTATTGGAAAATCAAACGACCGAAGTAGCCGTGGGCTGCAACGATGTTGTAGGTTTCTTCTTCTTGACCGAACTTGTAACCGTAGTTTTGAGATTCGGTTTCAGTTGTTTCCTTAACCAAGGAAGAAGTTACCAAAGAACCGTGCATTGCAGAGAACAAAGAACCACCGAATACACCAGCTACACCCAACATATGGAAGGGGTGCATCAAGATGTTGTGTTCAGCTTGGAACACGATCATGAAGTTGAATGTTCCAGAGATACCCAAAGGCATACCATCGGAGAATGAACCTTGACCAATTGGGTAGATCAAGAATACTGCGGTAGCTGCTGCTAAAGGTGCAGAGAAAGCTACACAGATCCAAGGACGCATACCCAAACGGTAAGAAAGTTCCCACTCACGGCCTAAGTAGCAAGCTGCACCGATTAAGAAGTGGAATACTACCAATTGGTAAGGACCACCGTTGTACAACCACTCATCTAAGGAAGCTGCTTCCCAGATTGGGTAGAAGTGCAAACCAATAGCGTTAGAGGAAGGAACAACTGCACCAGAGATGATGTTGTTTCCGTAGATCAAAGAACCTGCAACTGGCTCACGGATACCGTCAATGTCAACGGGAGGCGCAGCGATGAAAGCGATGATGAAGCAGGTAGTAGCGGCTAACAGGGTAGGGATCATTAATACACCAAACCAACCGATATAAATCCGATTGTCGGTGCTGGTGATCCACTCGCAGAAGCGATCCCATACGTTAGCGGTTGAGCGCTGTTGTAAGGTTGTGGTCATTTTATAATTGCTTTATTTTCTTATGATGTTGGTAGGTGGTTTTGCCTACCTGTATACAACATTAGAGGATAAGTTTAAATTTGTAAAGATAATTAGAATTAGTATTAGTTATATCAGTTATATGTTTTCCTAATGTAATGAGGTTTACAGAAATTGCAGCCGCAAATTCACTCCTAAAAATCAAAGTATATATAAGGTAAACTGCCTTCAGGCGCTAGTAACCAAACCGCATAAAAGCATAAGGGGACAAAAACAATTTTAATTGGCCAGCTAAACTCTAATTTCATTTCTCTTTTAAAAGCATAAGAAATACTCATCAGCAAAGCTATGCCGAGCAGCAAATAAGAAATTTGATATTGACTCATATTTAGAGCTTCTATATAGACCTTTGCGGAAAATTGTTGATCACCCCCATGACCCCAAAGGTGTTGAATAACTAAAGCAGAGTCTTGGAGGTTGGGGAGACGAAACCAAATCCAAGATGTAAAAACCATGATTTGTGTCAAAAACCAAGCAAAAATTATTCCTAGCGGGTTTTGCCAAAAAGATTTAAGAATTGTCAAGCGATCGCTTAATACACTAATGAGACGATGCCCAACTAAAGCGACACCATGCAATACACCCCAAATAATAAAACCCCAAGCTGAACCGTGCCAGATACCAGCTATTAGCATTACTATTAATAAATTTCCGCAGGTACGCATTAATCCACGTCGAGAACCACCTAAAGGAAAATAAAGATAATTACGCAACCAATCACCCAATGTGATGTGCCAGCGTCGCCAAAAATCGGCAATACTGGTACTGAAATAGGGAAAATCAAAATTTTCCGGTAAAACTAAACCAAATAGTAAAGCACTACCACGAGCAATATCAACATAACCATTAAAATCTAAATATAGTTGCAAGCCATAAGCAAAGGTAGCTAACCACAAATCTGTACTACCTGCTCTTTGTAAGTTACCAAAGCATAAATCCACAAATATACCCAAATTATCAGCGAAAATACCTTTTTTAACCGCACCTCTAGCAATTAACCACAGTCCTTCAGCAACTCTATCAATGCTGGGAAATCTTAGGGTATCAAATTGAATTGCTAAATTATGGTAACGAGTAATTGGCCCAGAAATTAGTTTGGCAAAAAATAATTTATATGTGGCAAATTGGATAAATTTAGTAGTAGCAGTAGCGCCACGATAAACATCTATTAAATAAGCAATACATTCAAATGTAAAGAAAGAAATTCCTAAAGGTGCAACTAACTTAATTAATGATTCTGGTGAATTTGTCGGCTGATTAAAAACTAAAGTTAGGAAATAATTTATGTATTTAGAACCTAAAAGAATAAAAACATTAAAACCTATACCAATCGACAATACTTTGAGACGACGTTGATTCCAGTCAGCTTGGGTAAATTGCCGTTCTTCGTTAGATAAATTCCAGTTTTGAGAATGCTTTCCTGGTGAAGTATTGCTGCCAATTTCTAAACCTAGGCGGAAGTTAATAAAAGTTAGTGCTAAAAGTAATGGTAAATATTGAATGTGCAAAGATGCGTAGAAAACAAGGCTGGCTATTAGCAGTATCCATAATCTTATATTTGCTAAATTAACAGTCCAGTAGATTCCTAAAACACTCAACAAAAACAGCCCGTAAAAAATTGATATAAATTTCATTTTTGATTAATTTATGATTTTGAATTTGTGATTGGGAAGAAAGAAGATAAGTATTTTTTTCTCTTCCCTATTTAATCACTTTGTTGGCCAGCTAATCATTGGATCTATAGCCAGTTTTTTTGATACTTCATAAGCACCATAGCGATTGAGGTGACTAGGATCTGAAAAGTAATCATTTGCTTTTGGCCATAGCTGACTTAAATCACGATATATAAATTGAGGATGATTGGTAAAGCTTAATAAATACTCTTGAAACTGTTGTTCATATTTTGTGCGTACAGGATCTAAATAATCTGAAGTAAGGGGCATATTGACAAAGATAAGGGAGATATTATTATTTTTGGTAAACTCTAACATAGAATGGAATGCCTGATCTTGTTTACCTGCTAATTGGAAAGATTTATAATCGTTGTCGTAATCTCCAGAAACTTTGGGGTGTTTTTGATAATATGTGCTGGGATTAAAGCGAATAGATAAAGGTAAGAATCCATCAAAATCAACTCCGGGGAGAGAAAAATTATTGTCTATTTCAGAATCATGGGTGAGATTAATTTTTGATTTAATCGGGGGATTTTGATAGCTAAAAGGTAGATATTGAAGTTGTTTTTGGAGAAGAATTTTAATTTGATCACGGTTTTTATAACTAGCAGATAAATTAGCTACAGACTGATTTAACGAATCGTTAGCGACTTGATAGATACTAATATCTTCTATCTTAGGTTTACTACTAATTTTTTCTTTTCCATCTTCTGCGTTATGAGGAACTTCATTATTTTTGACTGTTGTTTTGGCTTTTTGTAATATTTCCTTGTATCCTGGTGAGGTTTCAATTGCCTTGAAAGTAATATCTTCTCTGCCATTATTAAAGGCGCGAGAACCATCTGCCCATAAAATCACCTTTGGCAATTCTTCAGGTTTTAAAACCTGACGGATAAGAACATCAACAACTTGGGCTGTTGCTCCATTAATACCAAAGTTAAATATATCAATATTGCTATAATTTTGGGTGACTAAAGCTTTAGAAAGGGCAACAGGATCAACTCCTCTAAGGGCGCGAGAAGAACCAATAATCAACACATCTGGTGGGCGTTTTTTGGTGTTTAAACGATGTTTATAGAGGGCTAATTGTTCATCTAATTGCCTAGCATTAAAACTGGGCATTTGTGATCTAGCTGCTAATAAAATCGCTGTAGCTTTTTCTTTTAATGGTGCGGCTGGTAAATTTTCTGATTGAGAACCATTTTCATTGATAAATTCAGAAGCATTAAAAGCAGCTTGATTATTATTAGGTAATTCGGTTGTTCCTGATTGATTGAAAAATGATGTTTTCTGATTATTTGGTAATGGTAAAGATGCTTGGGCTTGTGAGGATAAGGGCGAAATAGTATTATTAGTAGCTTTTGGTGAATTCTTAATAGTATGGGCGACAACATAGCCTAACATGAAATCACTTTGTAATGCGAGAAGTAATCCTAATGCCAGCCAAATCATTCCACTTCTAATTCCTTGATTATCGGGATTTTCATCTATTTCTTGATTAGATGATGTAAATAGTTGACTGTTTAAAAGTAAATTTCTGATGATTTCATTGGTATTTGTTAACCAATTTTTTGTTTTTTCTTTGATAAAACTTTGTACTTTTGTATTTGTTAAATCGGGACGCAAAATTTCTTCACCGTTTTCACCGATTATCAGGGAATTTACATATTCTGATGTAGCAGCAAATTCTGGTGTTGCTTCGGGGACTAATCGAGAACGTTCTTCTAGATCAACTCCATGATGCCATACGGGTTCTTTATCACCAGCACGACGACCATAAACACGGACACCTGTAATACCATGAATTTTCAGTTGGCGGATAAATTGAGTTACTTTCCGAGAAACTTGATGGCGTGTGGGACAAACGGGAGCATCACACATGATGTGTAATAAATATTCTTTGCAAACTAGTAATACCCGAATACCACCTGTTTTCAATCGCCAATCTAGGTCAGGATTAAGCAACTGCTCTAGTAAAAAAATAATTGCTGGTTGATCACCTGTACGGGCAAGTTCCCAGGTAGATGTCACTAGAGCGGGATGCTGAGATGCTGGTAAAGATACCCAGTCTATCCAAATTGGTTTTTTATCCGCTGTTTTTTGTCCGTATATGGCGGCTGAGATAATAGCTTGAGGAGCAATATTTTCTAGCAGGGGGACAATGGACTGTAGCGCGGTTTCTTTATCTGGTGCAGGGGCGGTTTCTAAGGGGTCAAAAGCTGGAGTACAAAATATGTATAAGGTAGATTCTTTGAGAGAAGTTTGTAGTGCTATTTTGAAGCCTAATAATTCCTCTGTTAATATTTTAGCGATCGCTTGCACATCTCCCCACCGCGCCCATTCTTTTAACATCAGTTCTGGAGGTGTTAAATCTACTCTTACCCGCCAATCTGGCTCGGTTTCCCCGCGAACTTGGGCTACAATGATCCCATCCTGATAACCAACAAGCTGCAAATATCTGAGCTTTTGGGCTACCGTTTTTGCCAGTAATAATGGATCGGGGCTATAGCTAGACTGACAAAATACCCACAGACGATTAACGACTATCTGAAAGTTATTTTTCGCCGGAGAGGGTTGAATTTTTACCTGTATTGCTATCCCTAAATGGCTGAGATGTTCGCTCAAATAGCGAGCAATGGCATCGGCATCTCCCTGGCGTGCCAGACTCTCATTAGAGATAATTAACGAGCCACCGGGGTTTATAGGCGTTTCTGTTTGTGATAATAGTGACTGTTCTACCTGTTCTAAATGTTGCTCTAGTTGATTCAAGTACACCCGATGACACCATTCGGGGCGGTGTTCCCCTTTTTTTCGACCATAAATTAATATCTGGTATATTGACGGTTGTTCGTCATTGGTAAGGGTATCTATATCGGTTTGCTGTAGCGCTTGCAGTAACTCCGATAAGGTTTGCCAACGTTGTGGACATTCAACGCTTTCACAGAGAATATGTAGGTCATTACCTAGCAATCGGACTTTTACCCCAAAAGTATTTATACCTGTTGCTTGGCTTACCCATTGCACTAAGGAATTTTGACGATTATCAAGTAATACTGTTTTCATGGGCGGTGGAATTTAACAGCAAGGTTGTATTGGGGAATTTCGGCTGTACTTGTCAACTAGAATCATAGAATTATCACATTTTGCCGTTTTTTTTAACAATTTTGTTACCTTTGCAGCTTGCAAAATTGACAAAGATAGTCTTATATGAAGAGTTTAGAAATCAGGAGTATGGGTGCTGCGCCAAGGAGTCAATACCTTCTGCAAGGGATAAATAAAACATTACCAACATTATGCGGTGCTATCAGACACCAAAATAGTTTTAACCTTTTTCCCCGTTTCCTGCTATATTTTTCTACTGTTAACATTGATGTAATATACCGTAGCCCGCCTGGGAATAAATTCCCAGTCTCATAGCAAAAGTCATCTGAAGATGACTAAATAAACGTCTACTAATTACTGAAAATTACAATGTCATCCGTAAACCAACAGTCATTTTCTCAATCTGGATTAAATTGCATTGCATTCACTATTTCCCCTGCTTGTCTTTTACAAGTTGGTACAGTATCTATACTGATGCTACTCATGGCTCAAAAAGCTACTGGCGAGGCATTAATCGGACTAGGTGAAGCAAGTGAAGAATTATTACGAGGCGATCGCTTACCTGTTCTCAATTTCCCAGATGATCACAAATTAGACAAGGGTCAATTCCCAAGGAGAACACCCAATACCAGCCGCAACTAACATTACACCCTTAACAGAAAATCATTCTATTTTGCGTCCCGAAGTTTTAATCGGATTGGTCCGTTGTCCGTTGTCCGTTGTCCGTTGTCATTGGGTAGTTTTATTCTTCCTTCTGACTCCTGAACTCCTGAATTCCTGAATTCCTGAATTCCTGAATTCCTGAATTCCTGATAGCGAAGCGTGGCGTTAGCCATACTCCTCACTTTAAAAACTCTTTGGGATTTTTTGCTTCCCAACCGAGGGAACCGTTAGAACGCATTTCAAAATGAAGATGAGGTTGTGTGGAGGTTGGTTGTCCGGTAGTTCCCACTGCTCCCAAAATATCGCCTTTGTTGACTGTTTGACCGAGAGTAACTTTGATGCTGTCAAGTTGGGCGTAACGGCTTTGTAAGCCACCTGCGTGGTTAATAATGACTAACTTGCCATAACTACCTTGTTCCTTGGCAAAGACGATGATTCCAGGAGCGATCGCTGTCACAGGAGTATTTACTGGTGCTAACAAATCTACGCCACTATGAAAGAAAACATCTCCTGTAATCGGGTGAATTTGCCAACCATAAACTAATGCAACATCTGTACTACTTGGCAAGGGATAACCAGTAATGTTTCCAGCCGGGGTACTAGGTGCGGTAGCAATTGTCCCAGAAGTAGCAGCAGGAGCAGTAATTACCCCTGGAAGTATCGGTAAAAAGACAAATTTAGGGGTTTTCTGACAACCATTGATTTCAAATACTGTATCTGGACGGACTTTATACTTAGATGCGATTTGTCGCCAGTTTTGATTACGAGGAACTTCGACAACAATGCCATTGAAAGGGAGAATTTGCAGTTCTGTTCCTGGATTTACGACCCCATTCTTCACGGATGGATTAATCCCAATAATTGTTTCTGGTGCTAAATTATAGCGATTAGCTATAGTTGCTAAAGTTTCACCACGATTAACTTGATGACGTTGGATACGAGCTAAAGCGGGAATCGGGCAACTTCCTGGACTAGCATTAACGCTTTGTGATTGTGGCAGTATGGATAATAAACCCAAAGTGCTAAATAAGCTCAAAAAACATAGTGAACAATAGGAAAATTTCATGCAAATAAGTCCAGAAATCGCTAATTTTTAGATTTTAGTGGGGAATTGTTAAAGATAGGATAAAGTTTTTCCTCTATCTTTCTACTACCTATTTTGAGTAAATTCATGATGAAATCCCAGAAGTAGATATGATCCCCGAATATGCTGACAAATTTCTAATATTTATATGTCAAATGATCTGTTCACTGAACGTTTGCTTGACTACACTAAAGAGATAAGCTTCCATCTGTCCTTGAGCGCCATTATTCTTAATTATTATGAAGTTATCTTTGAAACAACTGGCTGTTTATCTAGGTTTGGTGGTAATTGGCTCTGGTGGTGGTGTCTTTGCTAGTCGTTATTTTTGGACACACAATCTTTCATTTCAACAGTTAAAAAATGTGGCGGTAACTTTACCTGCTGAATCTGTTGTTCCCCAACCTGTTAATGGCATACTCAATTCTCCTGGAGGTGATAATGTCAATTTTATCGCCACTGCTGTCAGCAAAGTTGGTCCTGCGGTTGTGCGGATTAATGCAATTCGGAAAATATCAAATCCGATGACTGAAGCTTTTAAAAATCCCTTGTTTCGGCATTTTTTCCAAGAGGATGAACGACTAATGCCCTCAGAAAAAATTGAGCGCGGGACAGGTTCAGGATTTATTCTGACCGAAGATGGTAAGTTACTAACTAATGCTCATGTAGTAGCAGACACAGATACAGTTCAAGTCACCCTCAAAGATGGGCGAACTTTTGAAGGGAAGGTCGTAGGAATTGATACGGTAACAGATATAGCCGCAGTCAAAATTTCTGCCGATAAGTTGCCGATAGTCAAGTTAGGTAATTCACAAAATTTGATTCCTGGACAATGGGCGATCGCAATTGGCAATCCTTTAGGTTTAGATAATACTGTCACTATTGGCATTATCAGTGCCACAGACAGAACTAGCGCCCAAGTAGGTGTTCCTGATAAGCGCGTGAGTTTTATCCAAACAGATGCAGCAATTAACCCTGGTAATTCTGGAGGACCACTTTTAAATGCTCAAGGACAAGTTATTGGTGTGAATACCGCTATCCGTGCTGATGCTCAAGGACTTGGTTTTGCTATCCCCATTGAAACCGCTTTCCGTGTAGCCAATGAACTATTTACCAAAGGAGAAGTTGCTCACCCATTTTTAGGAATTGAGATGATAGATATTTCCACAACTACAAAACAGCGACTGAAAGAGGAAGATCAACTAAACATTCAGCCAGATGTGGGAATTGTCATTAGAAAAGTTCTGGAAAAATCACCAGCGCAGACAGGAGGATTACTTCCTGGTGATGTGATTCAAAAGATTAACGGCAAACAAATAAAAATTTCTGCCCAAGTCCAGAAGATAGTTGAATCAAGTACCGTTGGGGACATTCTCGCAATAGAAGTCAACCGCAATGGTAAAACTCAAATCTTTAAAGTCCGTGCCGGAAATTATCCCCAATAGTAGGGAGCAGGGAGTGGGGGGAGTGGGGGAAGTGGGGGAAGCAGGGGAGGTAGGGGAGGTAGGGGAAGTAGGGGAGGTAGGGGAAGTAGGGGAGGTAGGGGAAGTAGCGGAAGTAGGGGAGGTAGGGGAAGTAGGGGGAGAATTGTTCTTTGTTCTTCCTGATCTTCTGACTCGGTGACTCCTGATTCCTATTGATTGGATAAATGTTCCAATTGCATCCTCTGTTCCATTTGGCGGAGAAAATAACCTGTCATCATTGCCGATGCTAGTATTCCCGCTAGATTGTCCCGGTCTGTTGTAATTTGGACATTGAAATGTTCTGTCGGTATCACTCCCACTAGTCCTTGGACATTCTGGGAAATGATTTGTTTAATTTCAGGGCTGACAGCTTGGGCGACACGGGCTAAAACTTCGGGGGATTGATGCTGTAAATATTTAAGTAATTGATTTGGGTTTTCCCCAAAGCGATCATTCAGAAGTTGATTAGGGTGTTGCTCAGAGTCGTCTTGTAAAAAGTCAGGATCAAACACCATTGGCGATTTATATTAGCGTAACTGCTAATTCTACTCTAAACCATATTCATAGAGTAGCGCATTTTCTACAGGGAAAAGGGAAAAGGAAACTTTCTAACAGGGAATAGTTTTTTAATTTTAACTTGTTTCCTCCTCTGCCTCCAATCCTGCCAACTCCAGTTCTAGTTGTTGTTCTTTCTCTGGAATTGCCAAAATTTGGGGCAGTTGTTCGATTTGAAAATACTGATGAAATTTTGGGGTTATTTGCAGAGCAAAGGAGCGAGAATCACTCTCTCGGCGTTTGCGAACAAAACCAGATTCTACTAATTCTTGAACGTGCTGATAAGCTCCTGAACCCCGTAAATTAATCAATTCGCTTTGTAATATGGGATTATGGAGGGCGATCGCTGCTAATGTCCGTAAAGCCCCCACACCAAATTCTACTGGTATTATAGCTTGCACTAAATCATGGAATTCCGAACGCAGTTGTAAACTATAACCATGTTCAGTTTCTACGACTTCTAAAGCTGTATCTCGACGGGAATAATTCTCAATTAGTTCGATAATTCCTTCTTCTGCTGTGAAGCGATCACACTTCGCATATTCAGCAATTTCACTTAGAGATAAGGGTTTACCCTTTAAATAAAGAATTGCTTCTATTTTGCCGACTATAGGTATATTCTTGGGCATTAATCAGTTGTTAGTTGTCAGTGGTCAGTTGTCAGTAGGGGCGAAGCATTTGGAAGATAAATTATCGATCATTGCCAAAAATAGTTCTCCAAATGCTTCGCCCGTACAGTGGTCAGTTGTTAGTAGGGGCGAAGCATTTGGAAGATAAATTATCGATTATTGCCAAAAATAGTTCTCCAAATGCTTCGCCCGTACAGTGGTCAGTTGTCAGTAGGGGCGAAGCATTTGGAAGA
>NZ_VIKY01000259.1:0-6683 GCF_009711925.1 Dolichospermum sp. UHCC 0352
TTCTTCCTTCTTCCTTCTTCCTTCTTCCCTACCTCCCGTACCTCCCGTACCTCCCGTACCTCCCCTACCTCCCCTACCTCTTCTTCCTCCTGAACTCCTGACTCCTGAACTCCTGACTCCTTCCTTCTGATAGCGAAGCGTGGCGTTAGCCATACTCCTGAACCATTACCTGATGACTAGTACACTGCGGCGCAAATCAACCAACAATTAAAAATTCCACAAAAAGCTTGTGTAATCTGCTTTTTTAATTTTTAATTGTTAATTTTTAATTCCGCTGTGCGGTACTAGATTTTATTCATCATCAAAGTCATCATCATCTTCCTCATCATCATCTTCCTCAAAATCTTCATCATCTTCAACAACGATATCGCTAATTTCATCAGCAATTAAATCATCATCATCATCTAAAATCAGTCTTTCCCCTATCTTGCTACCAAAAGCACCATCTCCCATTCCCGGTGCATCCAAATTATAGAGTTTCGCTGTCCGGTCATCTAACACCATATCCAATGGGTCATCAACCTCATCCAGCACCCCACTACCTGGCTCTATCACGTAATCATCAATCACTCCCGCTTCCTCATAGGTGTTGTACCCAGTCCCAGCGGGAATCAAGCGCCCAATGATCACGTTTTCCTTGAGTCCGCGCAGCCAATCCGATTTGCCCTCAATGGCAGCTTCCGTTAGTACCCGCGTGGTTTCCTGGAACGAAGCCGCAGAGATGAAACTGTCAGTATTCAACGATGCCTTGGTAATCCCTAGCAGCATGGGAGTATATTCCGCCCGCGCCCCACCAGTAATGGACATCGCCTCATTCACCTGTTCCACCTGCCGCAATTCCACCAACTCACCTGGTAGCATGGTTGTGTCGCCACCGTCATCAATCCGCACCTTATTGGTCATTTGGCGGACAATCACCTCAATGTGTTTGTCAGATATCTCAATCCCTTGGGACTGATACACCATCTGCACTTCATTCACCAAAAAGGTCTGCACCTTCTGCAACGCATGACTCGCACAAGCATAGACCCCATCCTCTGACCCCAAGCTGAAGAATATCTCCAAAATTTCATGGGGATTAGAAGGGCCATCAGTCATTGGTTGTCCAGCCACAATCTGCGCCCCGTCAGGAACAATCAAATTCTGCCCCGGTCCGAGGGGATAGTCGGTCACTGTCCCATTGGCTTCCACAATCTTAATAGAGTAGGCTTCACGAGTAACAGATGTCACCTCATCGCCATCCCCATAGACAATCTTCACTTCCCCCGGACGACGCGCCAAAATACAGCCTTCCTTGGGTTTGCGGGCTTCTAGCAGTTCCTCAATCCGGGGCAAACCTTGGATAATGTCCCCAGTCTTGGCTCGTTCAAACACCAACAACACCAAATTATCACCCCGTTGCACCAAATCCCCATCTTCGACCTGTAGCACCGCCCCAGGACTGACTCGGTAAGGACGACCAACGCGGAGAGTAATAGAGTGGGCTGAATTGTCCTTTGTCAGCGATGCACTGAGCTTGTCGAAGTGTTGTCCGTTGTCCGTTGTTTTGTCACTGACCCCTTCGGGGTTCGTCAGTCGCTCATGGGGGAAACCCCCAAGACCGCGCTGACTCACCACTGACGACTGACCACTGACGACTTCCACTACCTGACCCGATTCTGCGGCAAATATACCAGGAGCAATTTCGCTACCTTCCACTACCAAATCGCCCTTCTTGATATTCGGCAGCACATTGGTACCTACAGTTACCAAATCATTCGGACGCAGCACCAAACAACGGCGCACCGTTTCCGCCCCCTGCTGCACACCGCGAACAATTCCCCCTTCCTTACACAAAATCTTCGTCCGTGCTACCACAGCCCCAGGTTCAATGGTGTCACCGTCCGCAACTTCCAAATTAGTCTCTGTGCTGCCTTGGGTCGCATCCGCTGTAATGTCGCGCCGCACTACCAAAGACTCCAAAATCACCAACTGTAACCGCTGAATTTCCTCATTTTCAGCATCAGTAATCAATTCAATGTCCGCAGCCAAAGGCGAAGCCCCGTGTTCCCCCTCCGTCTCCTGCTCAATCTCCAATACTATCTGTGTCCGCAGCAGTTCCACACCCTCCACCGACTTCACCCGCTCTGAATCCTTATAAGGAATCCTTTGCACCGCTCGTAACTGAATCGAACGCCCTGTATCCTGACTCACCGTCGTTGTCGCTGGGACATCAGGGTGGGTTGGCACAGCAAATTCTACCACCGGACGACTCAGCAATGCCGGACCTTCGGGAGTCTCCACATACTGGATATACCGCAACTCCGTCGCCACCATTCCTTGCAATTCTTCACCGGGCTGCAAAAATGTATTGTCATGGGCGATCGCAGTTTCCGGATCATCTACCATCAACAACTCACCCGGTTTCACTACCACTTCTCGCAAAATGTCATTCTTTTGGGTAACTTCTACCACCCCACCGGTTTGACAGAAAATGTCTTTGACCACTTCCGTTCCCGCTTCCACATACTGGCCATCCTCTACCAGCAGCAAGGAAATATCCTTGTTCACCTCATGGGTTTCTTCCGGTATCCACAGCAGCGTTCCCCCCTGCACCACCTCATAGCCTAATTTGGCTTTCCCTTTCTTCTGTACTTCCACTTGGGCAAATTTCAATAAGCCCCCGGTGGTCGTCCGGTACTGGTCATCAATCAATTCTGCCACTACCTGACCATTCTGCACCTTAGTCCCTGGAGTCGCCCGCAAATTAAATACCTGATTATTCGTGGTTGTAATCAAGTAGCTATTTCGCCCTTGGGAACTCTGCACGGTAATCGCTGCCTGATCCAATACCACAGAAGCGGTAATAATCTCGATTTCCCGCGTCCCTTTCCCGGGAATGGCTTCTGGTAATCGCACTACGCCTCCATGTACCGTTGTCAGCTTGGTTTGCGCCAATACTCCATTAGTTGCGATCGCATCCCCATTCTTGACAATCAACTCCGCCCCTGGCAGCAAGTTATATACGTCCCCCGATAGAATCCAAATCAAACCGCCTCTAGAAGCAGTAGTAGTGGTATTCCCCTGGCGGTCAGTCTTTGGTTCTGCCACCAGATCCGCAAATTTCACTTCACCAGCCAAGTCAGAAGCTACGTCTTTCACGGCTTTTTCTGTATTGGTTCTGGTGGTTCTACCTCCCAGCGCCACTTCAGCCACCAAATGCTCTGCCAATACCTGCTGACCATTGTGAATATATAGAGTTGAACCCTGGGTAACAGCAATTTCCTGGCTTTCCCCCGTTCCCGACTTCTTATCGCCCTCAATCGTCAAGGTCCCGTTGGCTTCCACATACAGGGCATCTTCACCATGACGAGTGCGGTAGGGACGGGTTTGCAATTTGCGAGGAATCTTCACTGTTCCTGCCACCTTAGACCGCACCTGTTGGGCAACTTCCCCGGTGAATACGCCTCCAGTGTGGAATGTCCGCATGGTCAACTGCGTCCCTGGTTCGCCAATACTTTGGGCGGCAATAATCCCCACAGCTTCACCCAAATCTACCATCTTGGCATGGGCTAAACTCCAACCGTAGCAATGCTGACACACTGACCGGGCAGCTTCACAGGTCAAGGGACTGCGGACAGTCACCTTTTGGACTCCGGATTTTTGGATAGCGATCGCTAAATCATCATCAATGGGCGTATTCCGCAGGGCAATGATTTCCCCTGTGACGGGATGCACCACGTCCTCACCCACAACCCGACCCATCAACCGCGTTGCTAGTTTAATTAAGATTTTATTCCCTTCGACCATTGCCCCAATGGTCAAGCCCTTATTTGTGCCACAGTCAAACTCTCGCACAATCACGTCCTGGGACACATCCACCAACCGCCGGGTCAAGTACCCAGAGTCAGCAGTCCGCAGCGCCGTATCCACCAGCCCCTTCCGCGCTCCATAACTAGAAATAATATATTCGGTAACTGTCAAACCTTCTCGGAAGTTGGTTTTAATTGGTAAATCAATAATTTCCCCCTGGGGATCTGCCATTAGTCCCCGCATCCCCACCAACTGCCGCACCTGGGAAATATTCCCCCGCGCCCCGGAAAAGGCCATCATATACACGGAGTTGAGGGGATCTGTTTTCTGGAAATGCACCACCACCTCATCCTTGAGTGCTTCTGAGGTACTGTTCCAAGTATCAATTACCTTCTGAAAACGTTCAACCTCGGTAATTTCCCCCCGTTGATAGCGTTCCTCCGTTACTAAAATTTCCATCTCTGCTGCTTCCAGCATCTCTTTCTTAGCCGGAGGAATCATCAAATCATCCACACTAATAGATACTCCGGCTCTGGTAGCGTAGCGAAAACCCAATTCCTTGAGTTTATCGGCCATTACTGCCGTCCGCGCTGTTCCATAATGAGTAAAAGACCAAGAAATCAGGTCTCTCAACTTAGCTTTGTTTACTACCAGATTCCGAAAAACTGCTTTAGTCATAATTTTTATTAGTCATTAGTCTTAGTTAGTTGAAGGAGTCAGAAGTCAGGAGTCAGAAGAGGGAAGGAGTCAGGAGTCAGGAGTCAGGAGTCAGAAGAGGGAAGGAGTCAGAAGGAGAAAGCAGAAAGAGGAAGGAGAAAGCAGAAAGAGGAAGGAATTTTTTACTTCTTCTTTCTTTCTTTCTTTCTTTCTTCTTCATTTCTCCTGACTCCTGACTCCTACCTCCTTCTTCATTCTGACTCCTTCTTCATTCTGACTCCTGACTCCTTTCTCTACGCATCTATCGCTTCCTGAATTGCCTGGTTA
The DNA here is from genome assembly GCF_009711925.1 of Dolichospermum sp. UHCC 0352. Lineage (NCBI taxonomy): Bacteria > Bacillati > Cyanobacteriota > Cyanophyceae > Nostocales > Aphanizomenonaceae > Dolichospermum > Dolichospermum sp. UHCC 0352. Next base: position 4,777 of record NZ_VIKY01000259.1, read on the forward strand.
TAAATTGCTCGTCCTGGAGTCGTATAAATATACTGAGAAATCAAATTCCCTTCCCCATCTTCCCGCACCCGTCGGAACTTATAAATCAGAGTCCGACTCATCAGCCTGCCCTTAGCGTCTTTGTCCTCAATTACCTCCACAGGTTCAGTATCCGGTTCACCCGAATCAATTTCCCCATCAAAACGCACATAAATATAGGCATGAAGCTCTACCTGTTTCGCCTCATAGGCCATAATTACATCGTCCAAAGAGGAGAAATACTTACCCGCCCCCTTGGTTGCCTTGGGGTTTTCCGCTGTCAAATAATATGCTCCCAAGACCATATCTTGGCTAGGAGTCACAATCGGTTTGCCCGTCGCTGGTGACAAAATATTATTAGAAGCCAGCATCAACAGCCGGGCTTCAGCTTGACTCTCTAAGGACAAGGGAACATGAACCGCCATTTGGTCACCGTCAAAGTCAGCATTAAAGGCGGGACAGACTAAAGGATGGAGTTGAATGGCTCTCCCTTCTACCAAAATCGGTTCAAAGGCCTGAATCCCCAATCGGTGCAACGTGGGCGCTCGGTTTAGCATCACTGGATGCCCCTCAATTACTTCCTGCAACACATCCCAAACACTGGCATCATTGCGAGAAATCAGCTTTTTCGCTGCCTTGATATTGTTCACCATGCCGGAACGAATCAGACGATTGATCACAAAGGGCTGAAACAACTCAATGGCCATTTCTCTGGGTAGACCGCACTGGTGAATCTTCAGATTCGGACCGACCACAATTACCGACCGTCCCGAATAGTCCACCCGTTTACCCAGAAGGTTTTGGCGGAAACGTCCTTGTTTTCCCTCAATAATATCGGACAAGGATTTCAGCGGCCGGTTATTAGCCCCCACCACAGTCCGTCCCCGCCGACCATTGTCAATCAAGGCATCCACAGCCTCTTGCAGCATCCGTTTCTCGTTGCGGACAATAATCTCCGGCGCGAGAATTTCCTGAAGTCTAGCCAAACGGTTGTTGCGATTAATCACCCGGCGGTACAAATCATTTAAATCGCTGGTGGCAAATCTGCCTCCATCTAGCTGCACCATGGGGCGCAAATCTGGGGGAATGACGGGAATAATTTCCATTACCATCCATTCTGGCTGAGAACCGGTAGCGATGAAATTATCAATTACCCGCAGCCGTTTAATTAATTTTGCCCGTTTCTGACCCTTGGCCTTTTCGATTTCATCCCGCAGGGTTTCGGCTTCTTGCTCCAAATTAATATCTGCCAACAGCCGCAACAGAGCTTCAGCACCAATGCCAACTTCCACACCCTCTAACTGGGAATCTTCGCTGTAGATAGCATCTTCGATTTCTAACCATTGGTCTTCGCTCAACAGTTGTTTGTAACTGAGAGTATCAGCGTTGCCCGGTGCTAAAACGCAGTAGGAGTTGAAATAAACAATCTGCTCCACATCCCGCAACGGCATATCTAGGAGAATAGCAATATAGCTAGGAATCCCTTTGAGATACCAAACATGAGCCACAGGGGCAGCCAACTTAATAAAACCCATCCTGTGACGACGGACGCGGGACTCTGTAACTTCTACACCACAGCGCTCGCAGACAATCCCTCTATGGCGCACCCGTTTGTACTTACCACAATGGCATTCCCAATCCTTAGCTGGGCCAAAGATGCGCTCGCAAAACAAACCATCCATTTCTGGTTTGAGGGTGCGGTAATTAATAGTTTCTGGCTTGGTAACTTCACCTACAAGTTGTCCATTGGGTAAAGTCCGTTCACCCCATTGACGGATGCGTTCTGGTGAAGCTATGCCAATTTTTACGTAGTCAAATTGATTAGTTTGGGGGGATCTCATGAGAATTAAGAATGAAAAAACAGGAGTCAGGAGTCAGGAGTCAGGAGT
>NZ_VIKY01000260.1:0-8310 GCF_009711925.1 Dolichospermum sp. UHCC 0352
GTGTGAGCCTTCTTGCTGTTTAAGGTAAAGCTCCCCAGTTTTATTAACCGGGGAGCTAAAATTTTTTAGTTCACCACAACGCCGTTTTACCTAAGTTTATGACCTGGTTAAACCAGGTGGGAACTGAGGGTTCTCATTTAAAGTTTCTGGGTACAAGCCCAGTATACTGCCACGAGAATTGTTTAGCTCCCTTGTTGTTAAAGACATAGATCAAAAAACTTGACGGCAGTCACCAATCGTCGTAGTGCAACTAACTCATTATAGCTTTGAAAAATAGTTTGTGTGTTTATTTTGGGAAAATTTTGGCAAATTTCTACTGGGGATACCAGATAGATTCAATTTTGTGTATAATGTCCTCTACTCCATTAGTGTGATCTTGATCTAATAAAACGGTGATATGTCCTAGCTTCCTTCCTGGACGAGCTTCTGTTTTTCCGTACCAATGAACAGTAGCCTGGGGAATATTTGCTAATTGTTGACGTTGTTTTTGGTAGTCACAATGGCTGTTTTCATATCCTAGCAAATTAACCATCACGGCACTAGCACAATGTAATCTAGTATTGCCTAATGGTAAACCACACACTGCTCTCAGGTGTTGTTCAAATTGGGAAGTTTCACAAGCATCCAGGGAAAAATGCCCAGAGTTATGGGTACGTGGTGCTATTTCATTAATTAAGATTTTACCTTGGGCGGTGAGAAATAATTCAATGCCACAGACTCCTATATATTGGAGGCTAGTTAATAGTTTATGGGCGATCGCTTCAATTTGCAAACTTTGCTCTTGGGTGATTTGAGCGGGGGCAATTACCCACCGACAAACCTGTTCTTTCTGGAGAGTTTCTACCGCTGGATAGATGACAATTTCCCCATTTACAGAACGGGCGGCAATTATAGCCAGTTCTTTGGTAAAAGGCACAAATTCTTCGACTAAAAACTGGCTATGAGTTTGATTAACTATTTTTGATAAAGTTGCAAAATCGGGAATGATAAAAGTTCCTTGACCATCATATCCATGTCTTCTGGCTTTGAGAACCACAGGAAAACCCAAATTTTCAATTTGAGATTCTAGCTTTTTTTCCCCTGATAATGCCAAAAACTGGGGAACTGGTAAACCTAAATCCCGTAAATAGCACCGTTGCTCATATTTATCTAACAGGGGTGCTAAAGCTGCTAGTTGAGGATGAAAACAAACACCCTGTTTTTCTAGCAGTGATAAAGCCGCAAGGTTAACAAATTCATTTTCAAAGGTAACGATATCACACTTTGTCGCTAAAATTTCTGTGGCAGCGGCATCATCAACTGCGGCAAAAATGCTATGTTGGGCAACAGATACGGCTGGATCATTGGGACTAGGAGTTTGGACTATTAATTCTACTCCCAGCTTATCTGCTGCATCTTTCATCATCCAAGCCAGTTGTCCACCACCAATTATACCAAGTTTCATTGACATCCTAAGGACTCACGAGTTTCTACACCAGTTTGAGAATTTACACCACTGGCTTTTTGACATAGCTCTTTAATTTGCGCTTTATCTAAAATTGCGTCCGTAAAATCTGCACCTGTGATATTAACATCTGTAAAGACGGTGCGGAGTAAAAGAGCTTCGATTAAAACGGCATTACTTAAATCAGCGCCTATTAATTTTACCTCATTCACCATCGCATTGGTTAAATCTGCTCCATGTAAATTTGCTTTTGTCATGACTGAAGCACTGAAAACTGTTCCTCGTAAGTCCGCACCTGTAAAGTTAGCCATTTCTAAGTTAGCGTTAGAAAATTCCGCAGCTTGTAAACTTTGTCCCGAAAAATCTTGTCTCGACAATTCGGCATTGCTATATGATAAAGGATGAGTCCAATCTGCTGATGCTGGCTGTGCAACGCACCAAACCATAATTCCCAAAATCCATCCTAAGCTCTTTTGCCAAAACATAGTTGATGAGTCCAAATTGATACTGGATAAGTTAAGTTTTGCATAAACGTTAATATTTTGTAATAACGCTTTTGGTAATTACTCCCTTTTTTAAATTTTAACTGTTGCTGATTCTGGAAAAAAATGGCATTATTGCTCCAGCAGGATTTTACTATTTACAATAATTCATTAAGTTTGATTACAAGTAAAGTTTGTTATCTTTTAAAGTCTAGTAGTCAGGACAACTGATAATCTGTTAGTTATGGTGATGGCTGTGGAAACAGGATTGTTAATATGTATAAAATAATTTGATAAACCTTTAAAACAATGAACTAAAAGTTATAGCGATATGTACTTGAATAAGGGAAAAAAGTCCCTAAAAAAGCCAGATAACACAAGATTTTTCCTGCTGACTGCTGCTATATCTGACTAAGATCTTTAAGTTATTAAAATTGACAAACTGCACACATTAACAAAGGAAATTGGTATTTATATGATAAATCATTACTCTATTCAATGGATTGAAGCATGGTGCTTAGAAAATGGCTGGACAGATTTATTTGTTGAGAGACGTGGTAACTATTGGGCGTTTCCTCCTGGTGGAGTCATGCCAGAACCAATCCCAATGAATGTGTTAAGAGTAATTAAAGAGAAAAATGGTTTAACTAATCAGGAAATGTATTGGGCTTGTGCTGCCATCTCTACCACTATCCTAGCAGTGATTTACACTTTTTGGTTTAAATGTCCGATTCCCTTAGTTTTATCTTTTGCATTTAATGCTGTAACTGTGGCACAATTTGAACCAGAGGATGTCTAGATTTTTAAAAGCTGTCGCGCACTTAAATTGTATAATTTGGAGGCAGAAACCCGCCTATAGCCTAGATCAGGTTCAAAAACTAGATGCGTGACAGCTTACTTGCCACAAGAGAAGCGATCGCCTAAAATTAGATACAGGGGTAATCTAATTTCCAAAAAATTCAGTGATTAAAAAACATTGGCTATTATTGAGTTTATTTTTCATCTTCCTATTAACCTTTCAGCAAGCATTAGCCAAGAATAATTTACAGTTAAGAGTTAACCGCTACTTAGAAGTACGTAGCATTTTTGGTAATGTTATTTATGGAAATCAACAAACTTCCCAACCTGCCAATGTCGGCACAAAGTTGCAAAAGGTTGGTGATAGCATTGGTACAGGAAAGAATTCTCGGACGATGTTAGCATTAGATACAGAAATTGCTTTTGTGGAAGTGGCAGAAAATACAAAACTGCAAATTCAAAAACTGCATAGCACTAGTAATAATGGAAAAGTCACAGAGTTGCTGCTAACTGGTGGACAGGTGCGTTTAAAAGTACGTCCTTTGAACAATCGAGAATCTAGACTAGAAATTAAAACTCCAGCAGGGATTACAGGAGTCAGAGGTACAGAATTTGGTGTTAGTGTCCAACCTAGTGGGAAAACAGGGGTAGCAACTTTAAAAGGCCAGGTGGTAACATCTGCTCAAGGTAAAACTGTATCTGTAAATAAAGGTTTTCAAAGCTTTGTAATTCCAGGAAAACCACCTTCACCTCCAGTGCGTTTACGAGATGATACTAGTTTGCAAATAAAAATCCTGGCAGATATGGGCAATCAACAGGCAAAAATTGCAGGTAAAGTAGATCCTGTGAATTTAGTTATTTTAGCGAATGAATCATTAATAACCAATCAGAATGGAGAGTTTGAGGTGATAACAGCCCTTCCTAATAATCGAAAAATTGCAGTTAGTATCACAACACCTTTAGGAAAAAAGCAAAAGTATGAATTAGCTGTTCCTTAATAAAAGTAAGAACTGAAAATGTATGATCATGTTCACAGAAATCCAGCGGTTATTTGGGAAATTGTTTCCTGGTTTTATAGCCATGTTGATAGTTATTTGTTTCCTGTTACTGGGAATTTTTCAACCTTTAGAATGGATAACATATAACACCCTATTCCGACTAAGGGGAAATATTGACTGGAATCAGCAGATAGTAGTAGTGACAATAGATAACAAAAGTTTGGCAGAGTTTAAACAATTTCCCTGGCCACGGACAAGATATATAGAGCTATTAAATGTACTCGATACAGCCCAGCCAAATGTAGTTGTCTTCGATATTATTTTTTCTGAGTCTAGCCCCGATGATACGGCTCTGGCAAAGGCTATGAAACAACATGGTAAGGTGGTATTGGCAGAGGCTTGGGATACTCAAGGAGAACCTTGGTTTCCTGTCCCTGAACTAGAACAGGCCGCAATAACTACAGGACATATATTCAGTCAGAAAGATGGAGATGGTATAATCCGTAATGTACAGCCACTAAAAAATGGTATTTCTTTATTAGGAATTGCGGCTATCCGGGCTTATGGAACTTTTATGGAAATACCCCCTTTGCCTAATTTAGAGCAGCCATTATGGATTAACTGGCCTAGTCAGGTTCAGCAAATGCCTCACTATTCCTTTAGTGATGTAGTGCAGGGGAAAGTATCAGCCGATTTATTTAAAAATAAAATTGTTTTAGTAGGAGTTACTGCTCCTGGTATTGATGTTTTAGTCACGCCCTTTAATTATGATCCACCCACGGGCGGAGTTTACTTACAAGCAACTTTTATTAATAATGTATTTCAAAATAATTTTCTCGATCTTTTTCCTTCTGGGGCATGGATAATATTATTACTATTGGCAGGTCCAGTCTGGGGTTTAGTAATTGTTCGTTGGCATTCTAGGAAAAAATTAGGATTCTGTATAGGGCTATGTGTACTCTGGGAAATTTTCAGTTTGCTCATGCTAAAAATCAATTATTGGCTACCTGTGGCTGCACCAATAACTTTATTAGGAATGACAACTGGAATTGTAATTTGGCAAGATGATCTGAACCTTAAAGCCGAAAATCAAACTCTCTACCGTCTGGCTAATTACGACAGCCTCACGCAAATTCCTAATCGTCGCCGATTTGATGAATATTTGCAGCAAGAGTGGGGACGCATGGCTAGGGACAAATCTGCACTCTCCCTGATTTTGTGTGATGTAGATTTTTTTAAACGATATAACGATACTTACGGACATCAAGCGGGAGATAGTTGTTTACAAAAAGTGGCTTTTGCCATGAGTCAAGCTATTAAAAGACCTAGTGATTTAGTAGCGCGATATGGAGGAGAAGAATTTGTAGTAATTTTACCAAATACAAATGCAGAAGGTGCAATAATTGTCGCCGAAGAAATCCGTGATCAAGTGAAAATATTGGCAATTTTGCATTCAGCTTCTGAGGTAAGTCAATATGTTACGGTCAGTTTAGGAGTTACTACTTTAATTCCTACTGCTGATATTCCGGCTGCATTCTTCATTAAAACAGCAGACGAAGCACTTTATCGTGCCAAAAAAGAAGGACGCGATCGCTTTCGGATCATTACTTCTAAAGATTTAGGTATAAATTAATAGTAATTTTGATATTACTGGTGAATTATCAAGTAATCAGATGGCTCATCTGGATAATACAGAAATATTTGAGTCTTAAGTAATAACAAATTTTGATTTTATTAATAGAAATACGACATAAGATTAACCAATTTTTAACCATTTCCTAGTTGTTTATTAATGTTGCTGGGATAAGTTGATAATTCTTTATTTGGACAAGTCTAATGGTTTATGCTGCCTTTAATGCGGACATAATCACAGCAGCCAATTTTTATAAATTCTCACGCAATCCCATGGCTATTTTACTGTGTTTTTCGATTTGTCCCATCACCTGTTTTGCCCGTTGAATTACCACTGTGGGTAAACCTGCTAACCTTCCTGCTTCTATTCCATAGGATTTATCAGCACCACCGGGTTGAACTTGATGTAAAAAGATAATTTGGTCTGGTAATTCTTTAACTGTAACTTGATAATTTGCCACATTTGAAATAATAGTAGCCAATTCATTTAACTCATGATAATGAGTAGCAAAAATCGTGCGAGATTTAATCTCAACTGCTAAATATTCTGCTACAGCCCAAGCAATTGAAAGACCATCAAAAGTTGCTGTCCCGCGACCAATTTCATCTAACAAAACCAAAGATCTCAAAGTTGCATGATTGAGAATATTGGCAGTTTCATTCATTTCCACCATAAACGTAGATTGACCTGTGGCTAAATCATCTACAGCCCCAACACGGGTAAAAATGCGATCGCACACTCCCAATTTAGCAGACCGCGCCGGCACAAAACTACCCACCTGCGCCATTAACTGAATTAAACCAACTTGACGCAAATAACAACTCTTACCACTCGCATTTGGACCGGTTAAAATCACTAAATCAGGGGAAGATAAATTCTTCTTTTCCTCTTCCTTCGCTTCCTTCGCTCCTTCGTGGTTCATTTCCTTCCCCCCTAAGCAAGTCGAATTAGGGACAAAAAATCCAGCAGGTAAAGACTGTTCCACCACCGGGTGACGACCATCAATCACGTTAATCTCGCGTCCTGTAAGCATTTCTGGACGACAATAACCTTGATGTACGGCTAATTCCGCCAAACCACATAATACATCTGACGCAGCTACGGCACGGGCAATATTACGGATGATTTCGGCATGAGAACCCACTTCATCCCGTAATGCGTCAAAAATCTGATATTCCAACTGATTTAAATCATCTCGCGCTGTGAGAATTCGGGCTTCTCGTTCTTTCAAATCAGGAGTAATGTAACGTTCCTCATTTGTCAGAGTTTGCTTACGAATGTAATTATCGGGAACTTGGTCAGATTTATTGCGGGAAATACTGATATAATAACCAAAAGTTTTATTAAATCCTACCTTCAAAGTGGGGATTCCCGTTCTTGTTCTTTCGTCAACTTCTAAGTTGGCAATCCATTGTTGATCACTTTCGACTGTAGCCTTTCTTTCATCTAAAAGCGGATTGATTCCCGCCCGAATTAAACCGCCTTCTTTTAGATGAGTCGGTGGTGATTCTACGATGTGAGCGTGTAATTTTTCTGCTAGTTCTTCGAGGCTGGGCGGGACTTTTTGCAAAGCTTTTAAGAAAGGTGATCTCGCATCTTCTACCAAGCGAGATAATTCTGGTAAACGGGAGAAAGAATCAGCTAAGGCGACTAAATCCCGTGCATTTGCTCTACCAGAAGCGGCTCTGACTGTTAAACGTTCTAAATCATAAATTTGCTTGAGTAAATGGCGTAGATCTTGGCGTAAAGGTGTATTTTCTACTAATTCTTGAATGGTATCTTGGCGGGATTTAATCCCTTTAATCTCCAGTAGCGGTTGTAACAACCATCTTCTTAAAGCCCGGCTGCCCATGGCGGTGCTAGTTCGATCTAAAGCCCATAATAGAGAACCGTGAAATGTGCCGTCGCGGACGGTTTGGGTAATTTCTAGGTTACGGCGGGTTTGATGATCTACTATTAAATAATCATTTAATGTATATGTGCGTAATAATTGCAGGGAGACGGGATTGGCTTTTTGTGTGTCTTCGATGTATTCTAAAAGACCACCAGCGGCGCGAACTGCCAGGGGGAGATGTTCGCAACCCAAACCTTCGAGCGATCGCACTTTGAATTTCTGCAATAATTTACTTCTAGCTTCTGCTTGGGAAAAGGGGACTTGCGATCGCAAACTATAACAAAATGTAGGTGGTAGACATTGGGGCAAAGAGGGTGAAGTTTCCCCTGGGCGCAGTAAACTACCTAAATCGGGGGCGTTAGTGGGAAACAGGACTTCGGAAGGTTGTAAACGCATTAACTCCTGAGTTAAGTGTTCTAAATCACTACCTTGAGATGTGAGAAATTCCCCTGTTGAGATATCTGCGTAGGCTAACCCCCAATGATTGACAGCAATTACCACAGCCGCTATGTAATTATTCCGACTGGCTTTGAGCATTCCCTCTTCTAGCAAAGTCCCTGGTGTAAGAATGCGTGTTACTTCTCGCTTTACCAAACCAATGGCATCCGCCGAATCTTCTACTTGGTCGCAAATTACCACAGCATAACCTTTTTCTACCAGTTGGGTTGTGTAGCGTTCCCAAGCGTGATGAGGTACACCTGTCATGGCAACGCGACCGACTTCCCCACCGTGTTTACTAGTTAAGACTAATTCTAATTCTCTGGAGACGGTTACAGCGTCTTGGAAAAAAGTTTCAAAAAAATCGCCTACTCTGTACAGCAGCAACGCATGAGGATACTTATCCTTGACTTCTACATAATGCTGATACATCTTACTCAGCTTGCTGCGGTCTTCTACCAGATTTGTATCAGTAAGTGATTTGTTGGGTTGATTGGGTTCTGGTGTGGAAGTCGTCATAAGACCTTGCGGTAAGTGGGAAACGAGCGAGTTTTTAGACCTGAGAGGGAAGCGACACGGGCGGTTTTAACCGCTTTGAATATTTTTTCATTACCGCCTTGGAG